>CALEMG010000386.1 GCA_937910835.1 uncultured Alphaproteobacteria bacterium
CCATTCAAACTTCAGCATCAACGCGCAAGAAGAGACAAGGGCAATCACGTCATAGCCTTTGTCGATCCAACCGCTGAGTTCCGCGGAAACCTTTTTGCCATTCTCAACGCCGCCGGCAAGGTCGCCCTGTTCCATGAGCGGCATGCCACAACAACCGGGATAAACCACCTCTGTCTCGATACCATTCTTGGCCAGAACTTTACGAGTGGCTTCACCGGTGGTGGGGTTGTTGTAATTGCCAAAGCAAGTGGCATAGATGACGGCCTTGCGGCCAAAGGCTGGGGCATCCTTATTAATTTCCAAAGGATTTTTCTTAGCGCGCGCCTCAAAGGTCTTGGATTGGTATTTCGGTAGGGCAGCATGCTTGTCGATGCCGAGTGTGGCCTCCATAATGCCGCGAGTCATCCCGTTTGATGTTTGTGTTGCCCAGTTTGCAAGGGGCGCAACGGGGGCGGCGAGCTTACCGTTGCGATCTGTTTTCGAAAGCTCTCGGCCTACAAATGTATCTTTCCCGTTTTTCTTTTCCACGGCGCGATAGCGCAGCATCAAATGCGGAAAATCAAGATTGAACTCATGTGGTGGTACATAAGGACATTTGGTCATGAAGCACATGTCGCAAAGCGTGCAGGCATCAACGACCGGTTTGAAATCCTCAGAGGCGACAGAGTCCAATTCTTCGGTTTCTGAGGCATCGATCAGATCGAACAGGCGTGGGAAGGAATCACACAAATTAAAGCAACGTCGGCAACCGTGGCAAATGTCGAACACACGCCGCAGCTCGTCGTCCAGCTTCTGCTCGTCGTAGAATTCGGGATTATTCCAGTCGATAATGTGCCGTGTCGGCGCGTCTAGACTTCCTTCGCGCATAATATTCCCCTGAATGTATCTGAGTGACGAAGGGGTAGCGAATTTTAAACCCGCTACCCCAGAAAATGAATCCGTAAGCCGGATTAGTCGTCTAGGTTGTCGAGGGCTTTCTGGAAACGGCCTGCGTGGCTTTTTTCAGCCTTTGCGAGAGTTTCGAACCAGTCGGCAATTTCATCATGACCTTCTTCACGTGCAGTTTTGGCCATACCCGGGTACATATCGGTATATTCGTGGGTTTCGCCGGCGACAGCCGCTTTCAGGTTATCAGCGGTCCCACCAATCGGCAGGCCGGTTGCCGGATCACCTACTTCTTCAAGATATTCCAGATGACCGTGTGCATGGCCAGTTTCGCCTTCCGCCGTGGAGCGGAAAACGGTTGCGACATCGTTGTATCCTTCGACGTCGGCCTTTTGAGCGAAATAAAGATAACGGCGGTTTGCCTGTGATTCACCTGAAAAGGCATCTTTCAGATTTTGTTCGGTTTTGCTTCCCGCTAGAGACATGAAGTCCTCCTGGAATGGAAATTTGGATTAAGTCTGTTCAAGACAGAACAGGATTACCCAAATAATATAGGTCCCGAAAAAACCGCTGTCAATAAATTAGAATTCTTCTAAACAAGAAAATTATGGAAAAGGCTGAAGATGCTATCTGCGGGTGGAACTTACGCGCACAATCACGTCGACACTGCTGATCTCCGTTCCTTCGGGGAGAGGGGGGATATTGTCGACCTTGAGATCGTCTTTCGCAATATCTTTCAACGTGCCGGACTGCTCATGAAAAAAAAGATGACGCGGCGCAATGTTCGTATCGAAATAAGAGCTGCTTGAATCCACGACAACTTCTCGCAAGAGACCGGCGGCAGTAAACTGATGCAGATTATTGTAGATAGTGGCAAGCGAAATCGCAACATTCGCTTCCATGGCATCGCTATGTAACCGCTCCGCCGTAATGTGACGATTACCATCAGAAAATAACAGCTGCGCCAATGCCAAGCGTTGCTTGGTTGGCCGTAACTGAGCATCTCTCAGCTTTTTCTCCAAATCCACTAATTCAGATTGCACCATTGGCTATACTCTATACGTTCTCGCTCTCCCCAGTGAAGAGCGTCACTACGAATATATAGTATTTATTTTAATAATTCAAATCTGCAACAGTATGTTTTTCGAATTTTCAAGCTATTTTCCCGTCATAATCCGCTCGATAAGCTGTTTTACGGTCGGAATGAAGCCATTTTCGTAGAACGGATCGCTAGCAAAGCGGTATGCGCCATGCCCGGCAAACATGAGATTATTCTCGATATTCGCTTCGGAATGTATCACGTCCTGCAAGGTTTTCTGGATGCAGAAGCTTCTCGGATCGGCTTTGCGGCCCGTGTTGCCCTTTTCGCCTTCCGCCCAGTTTGAGAATTTGCACTGGGAAAGACATCCCATGCAGTCAATCTGATCTTTCCGAATTTCCGCCATTTTCTCAGGCGTGACGAAAATAAGCGTCGAATCAGGAGTTTTTAGCGCCTCAGTATAGCCGTCCGCGACCCATATTTCGGCGCGGGTCTTGTCATCTCCCGTCAGATAAACTTCTCGCTTGCGGGCGCCAATACCAAACGAGGTATTATGAGCGCCAACCGGTTCATTTGAGAAGGCGACCTGACGTTCGGAACGGGCTTTCAACTCGTCTAGGAAATCGTTGCGCACCGCAGATGACCAGAAGCCAGTCGGGCTGAATTTATTGAGAAATACGTCGCCTTTTTTCAGGGTGCCGAGCTTTTTCTTCCAGGCATCTGAAATGGGACTCTCTTTTGTAAGCAGCGGCCGGGTGCCGAACTGGAATACGATCGGACCGATTTCGGGATTGTCCAGCCAATGTTCCCATTCCTCGACATGCCAGACGCCGCCAGCCATGACGATGGGTACATTATTAAGGCCGATCTCGTTCATCAGCTTGCGTAATTCTGCAACACGTGGGTAGGGATCCTCAGGCTTTAGCGGATCTTCAACATTGCTCAGGCCGTTATGTCCACCAGCTAGCCAAGGGTCTTCATACACGACGCCGCCGAGCCAATCGGAGAATTTGTGATAAGCGCGCTTCCACAATGCCCGAAATGCGCGCGCGGATGAAATAATCGGGTAGTAATGGATTTTATAGTCAGCCGCAATCTGAGCGATCCGATAGGGCATGCCCGCGCCGCAGGTTATTCCATGAATAAGACCTTTGGTTCCCTCAAGGACGCCGTGAAGTATACGTTCTGCGCCGCCCATTTCCCAAAGCACGTTCATGTGAATTCGACCGTTGCCACCAGCAAGGTCATGGGCGATCTGGGCCTGGGCAATACCGCCTTGAATGCCGTAGGCAACCAGCTCTTCGTGACGGTCCCGGCGCGTGCGTCCACGGTAAATTTGCGGAATAATATTTCCGTCATCATCAAAACTGTCGGCATTGACACCGGAGAAAGTAGCGACGCCGCCTGCGGCAGCCCACGCGCCAGAGCTTTGTCCTGATGAAACAGCAATGCCTTTGCCACCCTCAATCAGGGGCAGGACTTCCTTGCCCGACAACATAATCGAATTCAACGGCTTCACGAGACAATTCCTATGGCTGCATACTTAAGCACTAACCTAACACTTAGAGCATGGTAGCCCAAGCATCAAGAGAGATCTAAAAACGAGGGCGGCCGGACAATTATGTCCACTCCGCCCTCGATCTCGAATATAGCTGGCGTTGGAGCCTTATTCTTGCGCCGCCGCCTTTTCGTCGTCTGCCAGAACAGCCTTCATGGAAAGCCGTACTTTGCCGCGACCGTCAATTTCAAGAACCTTCACGCGGACTTCATCGCCTTCGTTGACAACGTCGGTCACCTTGCCAACGCGCTGTGGCGCCAACTCGGAAATATGAACGAGGCCGTCGCGGTTTCCGAAGAAATTCACGAAAGCGCCGAAATCAACGACTTTCACGACTTTACCTGTGTAGGTCACACCAACTTCAGGATCATCAACGATGGATTTGATCCAATTGATGGCAGCATCCGCACTTTCTGTCGTTGTTGCGGCGACTTTGACGGTGCCGTCATCCTCGATATCGATTTTGGCGCCGGTCACTTCACAGATTTCACGAATAACCTTGCCGCCTGTTCCGATAATATCGCGGATTTTGTCCTTATGGACCTGTAGCTGAGTAATCCGTGGGGCGCCATCACGAACGCCGTCACGGGCGCTGTCGATTGCCTTGCCCATTTCTTTCAGGATATGCAGCCGACCTTCGGTGGCCTGTGCAAGCGCGATGCGCATGATTTCCTCTGTAATCCCGGAAATCTTGATATCCATCTGGAGCGAGGTAATCCCTTTATCAGTACCCGCAACCTTGAAGTCCATGTCGCCAAGATGATCCTCATCCCCCAGAATATCAGAAAGAACGGCAAACTGACCGTCTTCTTCCAGAATGAGACCCATGGCAATACCCGCCACCGGACGATCAAGTGGAACGCCCGCGTCCATCAACGCAAGTGACGTACCGCATACAGTCGCCATGGAGGAGGAACCGTTTGACTCAGTAACTTCTGAGACAATCCGCAAAGTGTACGGGAATTTGTCTATTGCAGGCAGCAGTGGATGGAATGCCCGCCCTGCCAGCTTGACATGCCAGACTTCCCGCCGACCGGTAAAACCGATACGACCGACTTCACCGACCGAATAGGGCGGGAAGTTATAGTGAAGCATAAAGTTTTCGCGATATTCGCCCGCAAGCGCATCCACGATCTGCTCGTCCTGTCCGGTGCCGAGGGTGGCAACGACCAGAGCCTGTGTTTCACCACGAGTGAAAAGAGCAGAGCCATGGCTCCGCGGCAGAGAGCCAATTTCAGCGATGATCGGACGAACCGTTTTGGTATCCCGGCCATCGATACGGCTACCTGTCGCAATAATATTGCCACGGACAATTTTCTTCTCAATCTTTTTCAGAATCGCGCCAGCATCCTCACGCTCTTCTTCTTCAAGTGAGGCAATTGCAGCGTCCTTCGCGGCAGATACTTTATCTGTCCGGGTTTGCTTGACCTGCTCTTTATAAGCATCGGCGAGCGCTGATTCAGCCGCAGCCTTTACTTTCGCTTCCAGATCCTTGTCTGTTTCCTCGGGGGTGAAATCCCAGGGTTCCTTCGCACAGGCTTCTGCAAGCTCGATAATCGCATCAAGAACAGTCTTCATTTCGCGATGGCCATACATGACGGCACCCAGCATTTCCTCTTCGCTGAGTTCATGCGCTTCTGATTCGATCATCAGCACGGCTGCTTCGGTGCCCGCGAGTACAAGGTCGAGTTTGGTATCTGCCAGCTGCGCGGCGACTGGGTTCAGCACATATTCCCCATCGATAAAGCCAACGCGCGCTGCGCCAACCGGGCCAAGAAACGGAATGCCGGAGATAGTCAATGCCGCAGATGCGCCAACGAGGGCAACGACATCCGGGTCATTCTCCATGTCATGCGCGAGAACCGTGCAAATAACCTGTGTTTCATTCTTGAAACCACTTACGAAAGACGGGCGCAGCGGCCGGTCGATCAGGCGAGAGGTGAGAGTTTCTTTTTCACTCGGACGACCTTCGCGTTTGAAAAAGCCGCCCGGAATCTTACCGGCGGCAAAAGCTTTTTCCTGATAGTTGACAGTGAGCGTGAAGAAATCCAGTCCCGGCTTTCTTGTCTTCTGGGCTACTGCCGTACAAAGTACCTGCGTGCCGCCATAGGTAATCATGACTGCGCCGTCAGCCTGACGGGCAACTTTTCCAGTTTCCAATACGAGCGGACGTCCGCCCCACATCACTTCCTTGCGATGTACTTCAAACATTTTTTTTCCTTCCAACGCAGGAACAGCCCCATGCCGTCCTGCCAAATCTGAGACCCTATGCCTCAGTCCTTATTTCTATTTTATTTAACTTCAAACTTTGCATTTATGAAGAGCAAGCCTTCCTAAATGCGGCAAACGCCGACGTGCAATGGGCGAGCCCAAGGCAGACACCGGCGTTTGTTGGAAGAGCGGTCCGTATGACAGATCCGCGCATCTTAACTTTACTTACGAATACCAAGACGCTTAATCGTATCCTGGTAACGTGATTCTTCGACTTTCCGTAGATAGTCGAGCAGACGACGGCGGCGGCTGACCATTTTTAGTAGTCCGCGGCGTGAATGCACATCGCCTTTATGTTCTTTGAAGTGATCCGTGAGATTGCCAATCCGTTCGGTCAAAATGGCAATCTGTACTTCAGGGGAGCCGGTGTCCCCTTCTTTTGTAGCATATTCCGTGATCAGTTCTGCTTTACGTTCTGCAGTGATCGACATCGGGTTCTCCTAGGTTACATATTAAAAATCCGAACAGGATACAGCCGCTCAGCCTCGATTCTCGCGATACCGATCGGGATATTTCCGTCCATGGCACAGACAAAACCGTCTGCTTGATTTGGGGTCGCCACGTCATTGCCGTGCCGCAAACGTATCGCCTGCGGTTCCGTTACGGCCTGAGCTTGGATGTCGTCCAGCGCGGTCGTGATTGTGAGCAAGCCCTCAAATTCTGCGGGACACTGCCACAGCTTTGCCAACTAATCCAGTGAAATCGCATCCCTCTCTAAAAAAGGGCCAACACGAGTACGGCGAAGAGATGACAAATGCGCAACGGTCCCCAATTTCACCGCCATATCGCGGGCGAGAGAGCGGATATATGTGCCTTTTCCGCAGGTCACTTCAAAGACGGCATGATCGGTATCAACGATCTCGGTCAGGCTCAAGCTCTCTATATGGACTTCGCGTTCCGGCATATCAATGTCTTGTCCGTCACGCGCCAGTTTGTAGGCGCGCTCCCCCTTGATCTTGATGGCCGAAAAGGCGGGGGGACGCTGCTGGATCGCACCCGTAAAAGCGGGCAGAATTTGCAAAATATCTTCTCGGGTCGGGCGGATGCCGGATATGGCTTCGATTTCCCCTTCGATATCATCCGTATTACGTTTTTCCCCCCAGCAGACAGTAAAGCGATATTCCTTGCTGTCATCAGTGATATAACTGACCGTTTTTGTCGCCTCGCCGAGTGCGATGGGCAGAATTCCGGTCGCAAAGGGATCAAGCGTACCTGCGTGGCCAGCCTTCGCCGCATTCATGATACGCTTGACGCGTCCCACCACCTGCGCAGAACTCAGGCCTGCTTCTTTGTCAATGTTGAGCCATCCATGAATGGGAGTACCGCGCCGCTTGCGTGCCATGGGATGCTATTTGGAATCTTCCGGCAGCCGGTTCTTGCGAATGAGATCGTCGATATGGCTGCCATAGGCAAAGGAATCATCCTTCCTGAAAACCAGCCGTGGCGTGAACTTCATGGTGAGATGCCGCCCCATTTCTCCCTGAATGACGCCCGCGGTCCGGTTTAGCCCGGCAATCACCGCGTCTTCGTTTACACCGCCAAGAGACGTGACATAGACGGTGGCATTCCGCATGTCTGGGCTCGGTTTCACTTCCGAGATTGTCACGGATGAACCCGCAACATCCGGATCGTGAATCAGGTCCCTTGAGAGAATGTCCGCAATTACATGGCGGAGTTCTTCGCCCACGCGTAATTGCCGCTTGCTCGCGGTCCTTGGACCTCGTTTCGTATGCGCCATGAGAATTCTCCCGCGAATCTACGCGATATTGTGCAGGGGAGCCTTAAAGCTCCCGTGCCACCTCTTCGACCTCAAAGCATTCAATGAAATCGCCGACCTTCAGATCATGGTAATTCTCGAATGCCATTCCGCACTCCATGCCGGATTTCACCTCTTTGACTTCATCCTTGAAGCGCTTGAGAGTTGAGAGCGTTCCTTCGTGAATTACCACATCATCACGCAGCAACCGTACTTTTGCACCGCGCTTAACGCTGCCTTCGGTAACCATGCAACCACCGATTTTTCCGACCTTCGAAATATTGAAGACTTCGCGAATTTCCGCATAGCCAAGGAAATTCTCCCGCAGGGTTGGGGCCAGCATACCGGAAAGCATCGCCTTCATATCGTCGATGACATTATAGATGACTGAGTAATACTGAATATCGATGCCCTGACTTTCGGCCTCATCGCGCGCCTGCTTGTTGGCGCGGGTGTTAAAGGCAATAATGATTGCCCGCGACGCGGCCGCAAGGGCAACATCGGATTCAGTAATACCACCAACCCCGGAGAGGAGTATCTTTACCGCGACTTCATCGGTGCCAAGATTTTCAAGGGCCGTGGCAATCGCTTCTGCAGATCCCTGAACGTCCGTCTTGATCACCACCGGCAGCTCATCCGCAGTACCCTCCTGGATGGCGCTGAACATCTGCTCAATCGTACCACGGGCCGTTGCCGTCACCTTCTTGTCTTTGTCCATGCGCTGACGATAGGTGGCGATTTCCTTCGCCTTACCTTCCGTCTCCGTGACAACGAAATCATCACCTGCCGTTGGTGTACCCTGAATACCCAAGACCTCGACCGGAACGGACGGGCCTGCTTCCTCTACATTTTGGCCGGGATGGTCAAGCAGAGCGCGGACCTTGCCCATCGCCGGACCCATCACGAAGTAGTCGCCTACATGGAGAGTTCCACGATTCACAAGCACCGTGCCGACCATACCACGCCCCGTCTCGAGTTTTGCTTCAACAACTGTTCCATGCGCGGAGCGATTGGGGTTGGCTTTAAGCTCCAGTACCTCTGCCTGCAGAAGGATCGCTTCCTGCAGTTTATCAAGCCCGGCACCTGTTTTGGCAGAAACTTCCACGTCCAGAACGTCACCGCCCATTTCCTCGACAAAGATTTCATGCTGGAGCAGTTCCTGCCGCACCTTGTTTGGATCGGCGGCGGGCCTGTCGCATTTGTTGATGGCAACAATAATCGGCACTTCCGCTGCTTTCGCATGCTTGATGGCCTCAATCGTCTGCGGCATCACGCTGTCATCCGCGGCAACGACCAGAATAACGATATCGGTGACCTGTGCGCCGCGCATGCGCATTGCCGTAAAGGCCTCATGACCCGGTGTATCCAGGAAGGTAATGACCTCACCAGAGGCGAGAGTTACCTGATACGCTCCGATATGCTGAGTAATACCGCCCGCTTCGCCGGAGACAACGTCCGACTTGCGAAGGGCATCCAGAAGCGACGTTTTACCATGATCGACATGGCCCATGACAGCAACAACCGGCGCACGGGGCAGGAGGCTCTCAACTGAATCCTCCTCTTCACCGCCTAAACCGATTTCCACGTCGGACGCGGCAATTCGGCGCGCTTTATGGCCGAGTTCTTCAACGACCAGCTCTGCTGTGTCCGCATCGATGGTCTGGTTGGCCGTCGCCATGATCCCGAGTTTCATCAACGCCTTGATTACATCAACAGAGCGTTCGGACATACGGTTGGCCAGTTCCTGCACGGAGATAACTTCCGGAATGGTTACTTCGCGGAAAATCTTCTGTGGCGGTTCAGCGTCTTGCTGCTGCTTTTTACGGGCGCGCCGAATAGAGGCGAGGGATCGCTGTTTCGGCCCACGATCATCAAGCGCTTCCCCAATGGTCAGGCGGCCTGAGCGGCGACGTTGCGCATTCGGTTTGCGAGTAGGCGTGGGCCGCTCCTCACCCCCGCGTGCGTTTTTCGTTGTTTTCTTACGGCCGCCAGCGAGATCATTGCCCGCAGTGGCGTCACCTTCAATGGTTCGCTGATTGCGTGGTGGCGGTGCTTTTGCTTCACGCCGAAGTTCCTCATCCTTTGCAGATGATTTGACTTTCTCGCGATGGACGGCAACCTGTGCATTTTTTGTCGCGTTTGCTTCCTCCAACAGGCGGCGCGCCTCTTCCTCTTCTGCACGGCGCCTTTCTTCAGGAGAGCGGCGTTTCGGAGCTTTTGCGGGCTCAGCTGCTGCGTCTGCCTCTTTTGCGACGTCATCGGCAGCTTTCGGCTCTTCTGCTGCTTTGCGTGCGTCCTCTATGGCTTTTGCCTCTTCGCGGGCTTTTTGCTCCGCGGCAACACGCAAGGATTGTTCCCGGGCCTGTCCAAGCGCGGCAGCCCGTGCGGCTTTTTCGTCATTGGTCAGAATAACAGCCGCGTCTTTAGAGGCGCTGGATTTTGACGTTTCCGCTGCTTTTTTCTTGCTTGCCGCAGGCTTTGCGACATGGAGAGTCTTCTTTGCGGCCTTCGCTGGTGCTGCGGGGCTGGCCGCAGCCGGTTTCTGACCGCCAAGGCCTAGGGTAGTGCGTTTTTTCCGCACTTCCACCTGAACCGTCTTAGAGCGGCCATGGGTAAAGCTCTGACGGACCTGACTATTGCCGCCAGCGGGTTTTTTCGCTTCTAACGGTTTATTCAGACTAAGCGCCTTACGCCCATCCTTGTCATTTGTCTCAGTCATTCTTACTCCGACACTTCGGTGTTTAAGTTGCGTTGGCCCCTGAACATTTTCAGTCTGGAGGCCGCAGTCAAAATCTTTTTCGTTAGGGCGCTGTTTGTCAGGCAGGCATGGACCGCATTTTCCAAACCCAACGCCTGACTTAACTCGGCGCCGCTGAATATTTCTATCACTGGCAGCGGTCCAGCGACCCGCTTGAGCTTCTGCCGTCCGTCTTCGGCTCCATCGGCGGCGGCAACCAGCAATGTTGCCTTCCCCGATTTCAGCGCTTTCTCGACCTTGGCAAAGCCGACCGTCACGAGCCCGCCTTTGCGCCCGAGCCCTATCAGCGACAGACATCGTTGCGCCAAGGACCGGTCAATTATCGCCACCAGATCAACCGGTACAGTCACTGCCTGCTTTGCCGCCTTGCCAAACAGCCGCTTTTTAACTGCCAGTTCAACTGCTTTCGCATCGCAGCTTACCCAGATTCCACGCCCAGGCAAGTTAAAGCCAATATCATGAACCAATTGACCGTCAGGTGAGATCGCAAAGCGAAGTAGTGCGTCTTTTTCCTGAATTTGTCCAGTGGCTATACACCGACGCTGCGGATCACTCAAGTCTACTTCTCCGCCAGTTGCCTCAATCGTTCGAAATTTCTTCCTCTGTTTCTTCTTCCGCGGCGGCATCTTCATCTTCGAACCAATGCGCGCGCGCGGCCATTACGATCTGGTTGGCTTCATCTGCTGTCAGCCCGAATTCGCGTAAAATTCCATCTTCCGGGCTGATAAGTTCATCGCCAGACAAATCCGCGAGATCGTCAAGTTCCTTAACGCCGGCTTCACCCAGAGCGACAATCATGGCAGGGGTTAGGAGCTGCAAATTCACGATGTCGTCACTGACACCCATTTCCTGCCGTTTTTCTTCTAGCTCGGAATTGGTTTGCTCGACATATTCCCGTGCCCGGTTGCTCAGCTCTGCTGCAATTTCTTCATCGAAACCTTCGATTTCGGCAATTTCGCTGACATCCACATACATGACGTCTTCAACAGAGGTAAATCCTTCCGAGGCCAATAGTTGGGCAATCGTCTCGTCCACATCAAGGGCCGTCATGAAGTTTTGTGTGCGTTCAGTGAATTCGGCCTGGCGTCGGTTGCTTTCCTCTTCCTCCGTCAGGATATCGATATCCCAGCCAGAAAGCTGCGAAGCAAGTCGATCATTCTGGCCACGTCGACCAATAGCAAGAGAGAGCTGATCGTCCGGAACCGCAACCTCAATACGGTTGGCGTCTTCATCCAGCACGACTTTCGCGACTTCCGCTGGGGCCAGGGCATTGACGATAAAGCTTGCCTGATCGGGGGACCACTGAATGATGTCAATCTTCTCACCCTGCAGCTCGTTGACCACAGCCTGCACGCGAGAACCACGCATACCCACACAGGCGCCAACCGGGTCAATGCTTGAGTCGTTGGAGAGAACGGCAATCTTCGCCCGGCTTCCCGGATCACGGGC
>CALEMG010000387.1 GCA_937910835.1 uncultured Alphaproteobacteria bacterium
CCTATATCGTGCATGGTGCTTCCTTCGATGTTTAGGAAGGAGATATTGTTGCCCTGCGTGGTCGGTACGGCGCTGTAAAATCCTCCACTTTACGAGCGCTTGCCCGTGTTGACAGCCAGTCATTGAATCGCGGCGAGATTTATCTCAATGGCGAGGCTATTCACTCTCTCAAGGCCTATCAGGCAGCACGGGCCGGAATCCAGCTTGTGCCAGAAGACCGTCGTATCATCGGTGGACTGACGGTGGAAGAGAACCTGGAGCTCTCACAGGTGGCAGAACCAAGAGGGTGGGAAATTGAGCGCATCTATGATCATTTTCCGCGGCTTGGCGAACGGCGAAACCAGGATGCCATAACTATGTCTGGCGGGGAGCAGCAAATGTTAGCAGTTGCAAGGGCGCTCGCGCGGGATGTGAAATTGTTGTTCTTGGATGAACCCTATGAGGGCCTCGCGCCGGTTATTGTTCAGGAAATCGAGAAAATTCTGCTCGAAGTCAAAAAACTGGGCATTACCACGATTATTGTCGAACAGAATGCAGTTGCGGCATTGCAGCTTGCTGACAAGGCCTTGATCCTTGATATGGGGCAGATTGCATTTCGTGGCACCGCACAGCAAGTGCTGGATGACCAGGAGTTGCGGCATGAATATCTTGCGATCTGAGCGCGGGTAATTCAGAATCTTCTGACATTTAGGTTGTATTTAGATGGAGACGACCGCATAAATATCCTATCGGATACTGCCGCATTTTGGGCGTTGAAAAATCAGTATGTTGGGTGAAAGGACTTAGAAGGATGTCAGCAAAGGATCTATATCCCGTACCTCAGGAACTCGCGAAGACAGCTTGGGCTGATAAGACGAGTTATCAGGCGATGTACCGCGCATCGGTTGAAGATCCCGATGCCTTCTGGGGAGAGCATGGAAAGCGGATTGACTGGATCAAGCCCTACACAAAAGTAAAAGATGTTTCTTACGCCAAAGATGATCTCCATATCAAATGGTTCTATGACGGAACATTGAACGTTAGCTACAACTGCCTCGACCGCCATCTGGAAAAGAGGGGCGACAGCCCGGCCATTATCTGGGAAGGGGACGATCCGAACGACGACAAGACCCTGACCTATCGCGAGTTGCATTCCGAGGTATGTAAATTTGCGAATGTGCTGAAGGCGCAAGGTATCAAGAAAGGGGATCGCGTAACCCTCTATATGCCGATGATTGTCGAGGCGGCGGTTGCGATGTTGGCCTGCACACGCATTGGCGCGGTCCATTCTATTGTGTTTGGCGGATTCTCTCCGGATGCACTGGCTGGGCGAATTCGGGACTGTAAATCAAATTGTGTAATTACTGCCGATGAAGGTGTTCGCGGTGGTCGGCCAATTCCCCTCAAAGCGAACACTGACGCAGCGCTGGCGGAGGGCCCGGACTGCACGACTTGCAGTGTCGTCAAGCGCACCGGCGCAGATGTTAACTGGGTTGAAGGCCGCGATGTTTGGTATCATGAGGGGATGGGCAAGGTTGACGCGGACTGCCCGCCAGAGGAAATGAACGCGGAAGATCCTCTGTTCATTCTGTACACGTCTGGCTCGACAGGCCAGCCGAAGGGTGTGCTGCATACCACTGGCGGCTACATTGTCTACGCGGCGATGACCCACCGCTATGTATTCGACTATCATGATGGCGATATTTACTGGTGTACGGCCGATGTTGGCTGGGTAACGGGGCATAGCTACATCGTTTACGGGCCGCTTGCCAACGGTGCGACGACGTTGATGTTTGAGGGCGTGCCCAACTATCCAACGGTCTCGCGCTTTTGGGAAGTATGCGACAAGCATAAGGTCAATATCTTCTATACAGCCCCGACAGCGATCCGCGCACTGATGCGCGACGGCGATGAGCCGGTCAAGAAGACATCTCGCAAGTCGCTGCGACTTCTGGGATCGGTTGGGGAACCTATCAACCCTGAAGCTTGGCGCTGGTATAATGAAGTTGTTGGTGAGGAACGCTGCCCGATCGTTGATACCTGGTGGCAGACGGAAACGGGTGGTATCTTGATCTCACCTCTGCCTGGCGCAACGGACCTCAAACCGGGGTCTGCGACGCTTCCGTTCTTCGGAGTAGAGCCGCTCATGGTCGACAATGACGGCGTTGTCTTGGAAGGTCCTTGCGAGGGCATGCTATGTATCAAGGACAGCTGGCCCGGCCAGATGCGGACAGTGTACGGCGATCATGAGCGTTTTGTTCAGACCTATTTCTCTCATTTCGATGGCCTTTATTTCACGGGTGACGGCGCGAGACGGGATGACGACGGATATTATTGGATCACCGGACGTGTTGACGATGTGATCAACGTATCTGGCCACAGGATGGGAACCGCTGAGGTGGAAAGCGCCCTGGTGGCCCACGAACTTGTGGCAGAAGCCGCGGTCGTGGGATATCCGCATGATATTAAGGGGCAGGGGATATATGCTTATGTTACCTTGACGGCGGGTATTGAGCCTTCGGAAGAATTGCGCGCCGAGTTGGTGAAATGGGTTCGTCATGAAATTGGTCCAATTGCTACACCGGATTTGATTCAGTGGGCACCCGGATTGCCGAAAACCCGTTCGGGCAAGATTATGCGGCGTATTTTGCGTAAAGTGGCTGAAAATGATTATGGCAGCCTCGGGGATACCTCGACATTGGCCGAGCCTGCGGTCGTTGAGGATCTGATCGAGAACAGGATGAATAAATAAGGCCATGCCTATCCGCAGGTTCCTGCAAGATTGACCAATGACAATATCCTAAAAAATGGAGTATTATCGATTGGCAGGAACCGGAGAATGCGGGCGCCGATATAAAAGAGCTTCATCAGAAGCCGGATAATGTCGCGAGCCTTCGTAAATTCTCGGGAATATCGAGGGAGCATACGGCAACATGACGCATACAGTGCTTGTGGTGGAGGACGAGCCGAATATAGTTTTGTCCTTACAATTTATTCTAAGGCAAGCCGGTTTCACTGTTCGGGTGGCGCGTGACGGGGATCAGGCACTGCGGGCCATAGAGGATTATGTGCCCGATCTGGTGATACTGGACATTATGTTGCCCAAACAGGATGGCTTCTCGGTTTGTGAAGCCATCCGTGCCAACCCTGCCTGTGCAAATGTAAAAATCATCATGCTGTCCGCGAAAAGTCGGGAAGCGGATAAAGAAAGGGCGGTTGCGCTTGGCGCGGATGAATTCGTTACAAAGCCCTTTTCCACCCGCGCGTTGGGTAAAATGGCGAAAGAAATTGTTGCCCCGGCGAATTCGTCATTGCACGCGAAGTGAGCGTAAAAGCGGAAATAAGCCATGAGATGGGTGTAGTCGGATGATACGAACAGGACGGAAAAAGGAATGGGCAGTTCTTCTGTTTGTTGCCTGTTTCGTCGCCCTTATGCCGCCCGTAATCGCTCTGTTTGATATTCCACTTCGTGTGTTCGGCATTCCTCTTAGCTTTCTATTCTTATTTGGGGTGTGGGCCTTTGCTATCGCCATGACTGCGTTGGGCGCAAGGCGGGGTTCAGAGAAGGCCATTGGGCCGCCCGAGGCCGAACGGGGAGGGGCAGGCAGGGCTGAACCCTCCCGAGGAAGGCAGTAATGTCTGGCGGATTGGTACTGGCTGTTTCCATTCTGTATCTGGGCCTCCTGTTTGCCATTGCCCAGTTTGTCGATCTGCAATCCGCCAAGGGTCGTCAACTCACTAGAAATCCGTTTATCTATACTTTGTCAATTGGCGTTTTCTGCACCTCCTGGACCTTCTATGGGAGTGTCGGGCTGGCCGCTACGCAAGGGCTTGACTTCCTGCCGATATATCTTGGTCCGACACTGGTTTTTATCCTCTGGTCCATCGTCTGGGTAAAGATTGTCCGGATATGTAAAGTGCATCGAATTACATCGATCGCCGACTTTATCGCTTCGCGCTACGGCAAGCAGGCGAGATTGGGCGGGCTCGTCACGATTATCGCGGTGGTTGGCACGATGCCCTATATCTCGTTGCAGCTCAAATCCATCGCAACCAGCTTTCGAATTCTTGTAAGTTCATCGGAAACGGCTTTGCTGCATGCGCCAAATGAACCTATCTTCTTCATTGATACGACTTTGATTGTGGCCATTGCACTTGCCCTTTTCGCAATCCTTTTCGGAACCCGCCATATAGACGCGAGCGAGCATCATGAGGGGCTGTTAGCAGCAATCGCGTTTGAGTCAGTAGAGAAGCTGGTTACCTTCCTCGCCGTAGGGTTTTTGTGACATTCGGGCTCTATAATGGGTTTGCTGACCTTTTTTCAACCGCCGCAGACAGAGGGGTGGATACGCTCTTCACTGTTTCCGCCGATAATGATTACCGTGTTTGGATGACGATGACCATGCTCTCCATGGCAGCCATTATCTGTTTGCCGAGACAGTTTTATATGACGGCTGTCGAAAATCCCGATGAATCTTTCCTCCGCAAGGCGACATGGCTGTTTCCACTCTATCTTCTAGTGATCAATATATTCGTGTTACCGATTGCGCTCGCAGGCCGTCTGTCTTTTGAGGGTGCCTCCTACGAAGCGGATAAGTTCAAGCTTACTGTGCCGCAGTTTCATGACCAGGCGTTCCTCGCGTTGATTGCTTTTATCGGAGGATTATCGGCGGCGACGTCAATGGTGATCGTCGCCTCGATTGCGCTGGCGACGATGGTCTGTAATGACCTTATCATGCCGCTCCTGCTCCGCTGGCGCGGTCTTAATATCAACAAGAATGACGATCTGACGGGACTTCTTCTCACGATCCGACGGGTGAGTATTCTTCTGATCCTGATCCTTGGTTATGTCTATTACCTTATTGCGAGCGAGTCTTACTCACTCGTGACCATTGGGCTCGTCTCATTTGCCGCGGCGGCGCAATTCGCACCGCCCATCATCGGGGGTATTTTCTGGAAAGGGGCGTCGTATCGGGGAGCCATGACGGGCTTGGCGCGCGGTTTTGTCGTCTGGCTCTATACGCTTCTCCTCCCGTCATTCGCACAGTCGGGATGGCTGCCGATAAGTTTCATTGAGCAAGGGCCGTATGGCCTTACGCTACTGAAACCATATGCACTGTTCGGTATGGAGGGTTTTGATCGCCTGACCCATGCCCTATTCTGGAGCATGCTGGCTAATATCGGTGCCTACTGTATTGTCTCGCTGCTATCGCATCAGACCGCCATTGAGCGCATCCAGGGAACATTATTTGTCGATGTTTTCGGGCATACGGATGATGATCGTGACAGTCGGTACTGGCGCGGCTCCGCGACGGTTGCCGATTTGCAGCAACTTGTGGGTCGGTTTGTCGGTGTACAGAGAGCGGCGCAGGCATTCGCGGACTTCGCGGCTGAACGAGACATTAATTTACGCAAAATCCAATCAGCGGACGCGGCCTTGCTCGACTTTGCCGAGAAGATGCTGGCGGGGGCGATTGGCTCCGCAACGGCGCGTGTGATGGTGGGCTCCGTGGTGAAGGGGGAGATTGTCGGCCTCGATGAGGTGTATCGAATTTTGGATGAGACCAGTCAGGTCATTGAATACAGCCATCGGCTGGAGCAAAAATCAGCTGAGTTGGAGCAGGCAACGGCGCTGCTTCGCAATGCCAATGAACGACTGAAGGAGCTGGATTCTCTGAAGGATCACTTTCTGTCCATGGTTAGTCACGAACTTCGGACGCCTTTGACATCGCTTCGTGCATTTGGTGAGATTCTGATTGACAATCCCGAGGTATCACCCGAGGAGCGGGAGCGCTTCCTGAATGTCATCATCAAGGAAAGTTCTCGCCTGACACGACTCATCGATCAACTCCTTGATCTAGCCCGTATGGAAGCAGGGCAGATGGACTGGTCATTGGATACGGTAGACATTGCGGCCACAATACGCGAGGCGATGGCGACGCTTGCTGGTCTAATCAAGGAGAATGAGGTTGAGGTGGAGGTGCGAATTCCTGAAAATCTGCCGATGGTGCGGGCGGACCGGGACCAACTCATTCAGGTGGTTATCAATCTGGTGTCAAATGCCATCAAGTTCTGCGACAAGGAAAAGGGGCATATTGATCTCACGGTTTCTGTCAGGGATGACATGCTGGAAGTCAGCGTTGCGGACAATGGCAAAGGGATTCCCGTTGATATGATGGAGCGGATTTTTGAAAAGTTTCATCAGTCGATTGGTCGTGATGAAGACAAACCGCAAGGGTCAGGTCTCGGACTAGCTATCTGTCGCGAGATTGTATCCTTTCTCGGTGGTCACATCTGGGTCGCGAATAAGGAGCAAAGCGGAGCGATCTTCGCCTTTACCGTCCCTCGCGCGGATCGGCAGGATGTCAGGCTCTCTGCCGAATAGACGATATCAACTAAATGCTCTGTAGATCATGATAAAGCCAATAAGCACAACCAGCCCCAGCACAACTTTCTTAAAGGTCTTTTGATCGATGAGGTGTCGCACCTTGGTTCCCACCCACATTCCGGCGAAGAGCGGGCCCAAGCCGATCAAACTATAGGCCGCTTCCGTGGGTTTCAGAAAGTTCATGCTTTGCAGGCTGAGCAGAAGGAATATACTGCCCACAAACAGCATGACACTGACCGCCGCAACGAACTTTTCCTTATCCAGACCAAGGGCAATAAAGAAGAAGTCGGGGAGTGTTCCAAAGAGCGTTGTTATACCTCCAATAATGCCAGCGGCAAGGCCAACTGCTGGCCCGGAAATTATCTCATGAGAACTGAGAAAGGAAAAGGAGACACCGAAATACTCTAGTCCAGAAATAAGGATCAGAAAGCTACCAACCGCGATAAGAAGGTACTTCGTGGCAACCGTGGAGAGCATAAACACTCCGATCGGTAG
>CALEMG010000388.1 GCA_937910835.1 uncultured Alphaproteobacteria bacterium
ATGGAGCCGCCCCTGTCGTCGATCAAAAAGAGGTATCTTAAGGGATTTTTCAAGACTGTTGATCAGGCGACTGACGGCCGGCTGTGAGACATTAAGAATATTTGCCGCAGATGTCACCCCGCCGGCAATCATGACAGCCCGGAAGGCTTCTAATTGTCTTAGCCGATTCATTCTTTCTTCCACCTCTTTGACGCCAACTCCATAACACGATGTTATGGAGTTATTCAGGTAGATTATCACTAACATCGTAAAATGTGGAATCTCGAATTAGTTTCTAAGGCTGTCATTAAACCGTAATTGAAGGTCGGACAAATACCTATACTCTGTTGGGAGGGGACGGGTTGCCTCCGACAGAAAGAAATTAGATTCGGGCATCGCATACCGTGATGTTTTATAATCAACCTATAGGGAAACGTTATGGCTATATTCAAAAAACTAGTTCTACCGGCGGCTTTGGCTGCCTTTATGAGCGGAACCGGTGTCGCTTCGGCGGCTACCGAAATTCAGTGGTGGCACGCCATGGGCGGCACCAATGGGGAGCGGGTAAATAAAATCGCGGAAGATTTCAACGCGACACAGTCAGACTATAAAGTTGTGCCTGCCTACAAGGGTAACTATACGGAAACGATGACCGCGGCTATTGCGGCGTTCCGCGCGAAGAAACAGCCACATATCGTACAGGTTTTCGAAGTTGGCACCGCGACGATGATGGCTGCCAAGGGCGCCGTCTATCCCGTTGAGCAGATGATGAAAGATGCGGGCGAACCGTTTAACAAGTCAGACTATCTGCCTGCCGTGATCAGTTACTACCAGACGTCAGAAGGCGAACTGTTGTCCATGCCGTTCAATAGCTCCACGCCGGTTTTGTGGTACAACAAGGACGCCCTTGATAAAGCGGGTGTTTCCAAGATTCCGGCAACTTGGCCGGAGATGAAGGAAGCATCCGAAAAACTTGTCGCCGCCGGATATAAATGTGGTTTCTCATTTGGATGGCAGTCCTGGGTGATGGTCGAAAACTTCAGCGCTTGGCACAATATCCCGATGGGGACCGAAGAAAACGGCTTCAAGAGCACTAAAACGATCTTCGAATTTGACAACGATATCGTCAAAACTCACATGAAGAACCTTCAGGATTGGCAGAAAGGTAATTTGTTTACCTATGGCGGTCGCCGGGGTGACAGCCTGCCACTGTTCACTAATGGTGAATGTGGCATGTGGATGAATTCCTCCGCTTATTTTGGTTTCATCATATGCCAGGCATTGTTTAACTTTGGCCATACTATGCTTGCGTACTTTCCGAATGTGATCGACAAGCCGCAGAACTCTATCATTGGCGGCGCGACACTTTGGGTTCTGCGCGGGAAAGCAGATGACGACTATAAAGGCGTTTCAAAATTTATGACCTACTTGTCGTCTCCGGAAGTTCAGGCATGGTGGCATCAGGAAACAGGCTATGTTCCGATTACTACGGCTGCTTATGAACTTTCCAAGAAGCAGGGCTTTTACGAGTCAAATCCGGGTACGGATACGGCCATCAAACAACTTAGCCTGAATACGCCAACGCCGAACTCCCGTGGTATCCGCTTTGGTAACTTTGTTCAGATCCGCGACGTCATTAATGAAGAGATGGAAGCGATCTGGAACGGTTCCAAAACACCGGAACAGGGCATGGATGATTCTGCCAAGCGTGGCGATGTCCTCCTTCGTAAGTTCGAAGAAGCGAACGGGTCGTAACGTTTGATTTTCTGATGCCGTCCGCCGCAGCGCAAAAGTGCTGCGGCGGCGCATTCAGAGGAGTTTCAGCTTATGTTGAAGAATGTCCACTTTGGACCATCCGTGCTGCCCTTTCTTCTGGTCCTGCCGCAGATTATTGTCACCCTTGTTTTCTTTATCTGGCCGGCGAGTCAGGCGCTATATCAGTCTGTCCTTTTGGAAGATGCATTTGGGTTGAAAACGGAGTTTGTCTGGTTCAGGAATTTTGAGGAACTATTGAGCGACCCGCTCTATTGGGACTCCTTTAAAATCACCATTGTTTTCTCCTTTCTTGTTGCCTTTCTCTCAATGTCTTTCGCGCTGGCCCTAGCCATTTTCTCAGATCGCGTAATCAAGGGTTCTGGCGCCTATCGAACTTTATTAATATGGCCTTATGCTGTTGCGCCGGTTACGGCTGGCGCATTATGGGTCTTTATGTTCAATCCGACTTTGGGCATTGTGAGTTACGCCCTTTCGGCCCTTGGCTATGAATGGAACCATCAATTAAACGGCGGGGAGGCCATGGCGCTGGTGGTCATGGCGTCGGCGTGGAAACAGGTCGCCTACAATTTCCTTTTCTTCCTCGCTGGATTACAATCAATTTCAAAATCACTGATCGAAGCGGCTGCAATTGACGGCGCCGGACCTATGCGCAGGACAATTGACATTATTCTGCCGCTGCTGTCGCCAACAACCTTCTTCTTGCTCGTTATCAATATTGTTTACGCTTTCTTTGAAACATTTGGCGTTATCCATGTCGTCACTGCAGGCGGACCGGCGGGCGCAACAAATATTTTGGTCTATAAAGTGTTTAGTGACGGTTTTGTTGGCCTGGATCTTGGCGGGTCGGCAGCACAATCGGTTATCCTGATGATTATCGTCATATCTCTGACGGTCGTTCAGTTTAAATATGTTGAAAAGAGGGTGGCGTACTGATGATCGAGAACAGGCCGCTACTGACAATTTTCTCTCATATCATGCTGATCCTTGGCGTGGTGGTTATTGCCTTCCCCATCTGGATCATGTTTGTGGCCGCAAGCCATCCTGAAATCCGAATGACGCAAGTCCCATTACCGATGCTGCCGGGGGGGCAGTTTTTTGAGAATCTTGATATCGCTCTGAACCGGGGGATGAGCGGAATGGATGGCAATGGCGTCGGATATATGATGCTGAACAGCCTAGCCATGGCAATGATGATTGCAGTTGGCAAAATTGCAATTTCTCTATTGTCTGCCTTCGCCATTGTCTATTTCCGTTTCCCGTTCCGGATGTTCTTCTTCTGGATGATTTTTGTGACCTTGATGCTGCCGGTAGAGGTTCGGATCCTGCCAACCTATGAAGTGGTCGCTAATCTTGGAATGCTGGATAGCTATTGGGGATTATCCATTCCATTGATCGCGTCAGCGACAGCAACCTTTATGTTTCGGCAGGTTTTCCTCACCATCCCTGATGAGATGCTGGAGGCGGCCCGTATCGACGGCGCCGGTCCCATGCGTTTCTTCTGGGACATTCTGATCCCCATGTCCCGCACCAATATAGCGGCTCTTTTCGTAATCTTGTTTATCTATGGCTGGAACCAGTATCTCTGGCCGTTGCTGATTACATCCGAGCCTGAAATGTTTACGGTCGTGATGGGGATCAAGCAGATGCTGGAAGCGGCGGAACAAGCACCACAATGGAACGTCATCATGATGACGGCGCTGCTCGCAATGCTACCGCCGGTCTGTGTGGTTATTTTCATGCAAAGTCTCTTCGTCAAGGGACTGACGGAAACTGAAAAATAAGCTGGGAAATTTAGACGATGGCAAGGGTAGTTCTAGAGGGCATTCGCAAAACCTATCCAAATTGTTTCAAGGCGATCCATGGCGTCGATGTGGAGGTCGAGGACGGAGAATTTCTCGTCCTTGTCGGACCTTCGGGCTGTGGCAAGTCGACATTGCTTCGGATGATCGCCGGACTTGAATCGATTACCGAAGGGCAGCTCACCATTGGTGACCACGTCGTCAATAATCTGGAGCCGTCGGAGCGAAACATCGCGATGGTTTTCCAGAACTACGCTCTCTATCCGCATATGAGTGTATATAAGAATATGGCTTATGGCCTTAAAATCATGGGCCTGCCGAAGGCCGAGATTGAGGCACGGGTCAAGAAGGCCGCCGCCATTCTTGAACTGACGGATGAGCAGTTGACGCGTAAACCCCGGCAACTCAGCGGCGGGCAGCGTCAGCGCGTTGCCATGGGGCGTGCCATCGTCCGTGAACCGAGTGTGTTTCTCTTCGACGAGCCACTTTCTAATCTGGATGCAAAACTTAGGGTTCAGATGCGTCTCGAGATCAAGACGCTTCAGGCAAATCTCGGTATCACCAGCGTCTACGTGACCCACGATCAGGTGGAAGCCATGACGCTTGGCCACCGCTTGATGGTGCTGAATGCTGGAAATGTCGAGCAGCTTGGCACACCGATTGAGCTTTATCAACGTCCAGCCTCTCTTTTCGTGGCGGGTTTTATTGGCTCGCCGGCGATGAACTTTGCAGAGGCCAGGATTGATGCTGAAGGAAAGACAATCACTATTTCCGGTCAGGAGGCGCTGCCGCTTGGAAGTGGCGGCATGGCTGAACATGGCGGGAAGGATGTGATCCTTGGTATCCGGCCCGAGCATCTTGAGTTGGTTGCCGGTGCGCCGGATGCGGTGCCCATGACGGTGACGATGGTGGAGCAGCTTGGCGCGGACACGCTGGTGCATGGCCATTTCGGCGAAAGTAGATCCGATCTAACGGTTCGGCTGGACGGCATCCGGAACATCAAGGGAGGTGAAGTGCTGCCGATCCGAGTGACACCTGACCACCTGCATGTGTTCGATCCAAAAACTGAGCGACGGCTTTCGTAGTCTCAGTCAGCTAAATTTTATCGTCGAGACAAATCCCGGTGGCTTAGATATGCTGTTCGCGGGAAAAAGAGGCTAATTCTCTGGCACGAGCTCGAGGACGCTTCTGCGCATTGGTCTAAATAAGGAAGAATAACGATGGCAGGCATAGCATCAAGCGGAAATAACTTAGGCGCGCTCAGGGATTTACAGGGCAAGGTTGCCTGGATCACCGGAGCGGGAACAGGTATCGGTCAGGCGGGCGCGGTCTGCCTTGCGCGCGCAGGGATGGAGGTCGTGCTTTCGGGGCGCCGGAAGGAAAAGCTGAAAGAGACCGAGGAGATGATCCGCGCCGTCGGGAAAGAACCCGTGATCGAGGAGTTGGATGTTGCGGATGCCGATCAGGTCGCGGCGGTGGTCGCACGGATTGAGGAACGCTTCTCCCGCCTTGATGTTGCCGTGTTGAGCGCAGGCATAAATGTAAAAAAACGAAGCTGGAACGAGGTCGATACGGACGGGTGGGATTCCGTGGTTGATATTGATCTTAATGGTGCCTTTTATTGCTGCCGTTCCGTTCTGCCGATTATGCGTCGGCAGAAAGAGGGGCTGATCGTTAATGTTTCCTCTTGGGCGGGCGTACGGGTATCAAAGCTCACCGGGCCTGCCTATACGGCGGCGAAGCATGGTATGGTCGCCATGAGCGAGAGCATCAATATGGAAGAGGCAATCAACGGTATTCGCTCTTGTGCGCTATGCCCGGGTGAAGTAGCAACGCCAATCCTTGATAACCGGCCGGTTAAAGTCACGGATGACGAAAAAGAGGTAATGCTGCAGGGCGAGGATTTGGGTGAAACAATCCTGTTCTTGGCGCAGCTCGACAAGCGGGTCTGTGTTAACCAACTTGTTATCAGCCCGACGGCAAACCGGATGTATACGGCGGGTTTATCCTAAGAAGGCTATCTTGCCTTCAAATCAGAAAAGGCGTCCAACGCGCGTTGGCGCGACGTTTTCAGATCGACAAGCGGCTCGGGATAGGTCTCGCCGAGGACTATCCCGGCTGCGTCCAATAACTCCTTCGGGGCGTCCCATGGATTGAATAGCCATTTGTCTGGAAGGGCGGCGAGTTCAGGCACGTATTTTCTGGTGTATTCGCCCTTCGGATCAAATCGGGCGCCTTGAGTGGCGGGATTAAAAATCCTAAAATAGGGGGCGGCGTCGGCGCCGCAGCCCGCAATCCACTGCCAGCTTGCGCTATTGTTGGCAAGGTCCGCATCAACCAGGCAATCCCAGAACCAGCGCGCACCCTCTCTCCAGTCTATCATCAGGTTTTTTACGAGAAATGAGGCAGCAACCATGCGCACTCGGTTATGCATAAAGCCCGTTTGCCAGAGTTCGCGCATTCCCGCATCGACAAGAGGGATACCGGTTTTTCCACGCTGCCACGCTTTTAGCGCTTCCGTGTCCTCGCGCCATGAAAAGGCATCGAATTTTGACTGCAGGCTTTTCTCGGGCAGATCGGGCGTGTGGTACAGAAGGTTGTAGGAGAACTCTCGCCAGACAAGCTCTGTTCGGAATTGATCCAGGTCATCTTCGTTTTTGAGTTTATGTTCCCGAAAAGCGAGCGCATACCATATCTGATGCGGTGATATCTCGCCAAAATGAAGATGCGGAGAAAGATAAGAACAATTCTCTGATGCTGGAAAGTTCCGGCCGTCGTTATATCCATTTATGCCACTCTCCAGAAAGTGCATCAGCTTGTCTTGCGCACCCCTTTCGCCCGGTTTCCATTTGGGGGATGTCTTGATATCCCAATTCGGCGAAAGAAGTTCCAGGTCAGAAATTGTGACGTTGGCGCGAGTGTCATCAGCACCAGAAAAACTTATTTTTTCGGGCGCCTTGAGCGGTTTTCTCGGTTCTGTGCTGTTAAGGCAGCCCTTACGGTAAAAGGGCGTAAAAACACGATACGGCGTGCCATCGGCCTTAAGGATTTTCGACGGTTCCCACAACAGGGAGCTATTCTTAGAAATCACCTTTACGCATGATTGTGTTAACTCAGCCAGTATTTTCTTGTCCCGACGGATGCACCATGGCTCGTAGCATCGGTTCCATGTGACGATTTTTGCGCCGGTCTCTTGCACAAGCTTCTGGAGGATTTCGCCTGCATCGCCTCGAAAGACCTTAAGGTTTCCGTTCAGGCTTTTGTTCAGCGCGCTCAGGGAATGATGGAGCCACCAACGGCTTGC
>CALEMG010000389.1 GCA_937910835.1 uncultured Alphaproteobacteria bacterium
CGAAAAGTTCTCTGACGGACTCGGCATCACGACAGATGAAAGCCGGGAATGGGATCATGCCTATCGCGGGCGCTGGGCCCACGACAAAATTGTCCGCTCGACCCATGGTGTGAATTGCACAGGGTCCTGTTCCTGGAAAATCTACGTCAAGAACGGCTTGGTTACCTGGGAAACCCAGCAGACGGACTATCCGAGAACAAGGCCGGATCTGCCGAACCATGAACCGCGCGGATGTTCCCGCGGGGCGAGTTATAGCTGGTATCTCTACAGCGCTGCTCGTCTGAAATATCCGCTCATCCGCAGCCGGCTTGTTAAACTTTGGCGGCAGGCGAAGAAAGAATATGCGGATCCCGTTGATGCTTGGGCAAGCATTGCCTCTGATCCGGCGAAGATGCGTGGGTATAAGGAAATTCGCGGGCGCGGGGGATTTGTCCGTGCCGATTGGGACGAGGCGAACGAAATCATCGCGTCGGCGAATATCTATACGGCAAAAACCTATGGACCCGACAGGGTTATCGGATTTTCACCGATCCCCGCCATGTCGATGGTGTCCTATGCCGCCGGCAGCCGGTATCTGTCATTGATCGGCGGCGTGTGCATGAGTTTTTACGACTGGTATTGCGACTTGCCGCCGAGCTCGCCGCAAACCTGGGGCGAGCAAACGGATGTTCCAGAAAGTGCCGACTGGTATAACTCAGGCTATATCATCGCCTGGGGCTCGAACGTGCCGCAGACACGCACGCCCGATGCGCATTTCTTCACCGAGGTCCGCTATAAGGGGACCAAGACGGTTTCCGTCACGCCGGATTATTCTGAGGTCGCGAAACTGACCGATCTCTGGCTGAACCCCCGTCAAGGAACCGACAGCGCCATGGCCATGGCCATGGGGCATGTCATCTTGAAGGAATTCCATCTGTCCGGAAAATCGACCTATTTCCATGACTATTGTCAGCAATATACCGATATGCCGTTCCTGGTTAAGCTCGAGAAAAAGGGCGAGCGCTATGTTGCCGGCCAGACATTGCGGGCGAGTGAACTTTCAGGAAATCTCGGGGAAACCGAGAACAAGGACTGGAAACCAGTTGTTTTCGACGGCAAATCGAAAAGCCTGAAAATCCCGAACGGGACTGTCGGGTCACGCTGGGATAAGAGCGCGAAATGGAATCTCGAGATGAAGTGCGCCGCGGACGGGAGTGACATCGTTCCGGAAATGACTTTTATCGACAGCAAGGACGAGGTCGTCACCGTCGGTTTCCCGTATTTCGGCAATCTGGAAAACGAGCAGCCAATATTCAACCATTCCGACCATGAGGGCATCCTCAACCGCAATGTCCCGGTAAAGAAAATCGCCACGGCGGAAGGTGAGGTGCTGGTCGCGACGGTTTTTGATCTGATGGTCACGAATTACGGGATTGACCGCGGTCTCGGCGGCGCAAATGTCGCGAAATCCTTCGATGAGGATATTCCCTATACACCGGCATGGCAGGAACGCTTCACCGGTGTCCCGGCGGCAAAGGTCATTAAGGTCGCCCGCGAGTTCGCGGACAATGCCGACAAGACCCATGGCCGCTCCATGGTTATCCTCGGGGCGGGGGTCAATCACTGGTACCATATGGACATGATCTATCGCGGGATCATGAATATGCTGATCATGTGCGGCTGCATCGGTCAGTCTGGGGGCGGCTGGTCGCATTATGTCGGGCAGGAAAAACTACGCCCGCAAACGGGCTGGCAACCGCTCGCGTTCGGCCTCGATTGGAGCCGTCCGCCGCGCCACATGAATTCCACAAGTTTTTTCTATAATCATTCGGCCCAGTGGCGGTATGAGAAGCTGAAGTTGGACGAAATCCTGTCGCCAACAGCCGACAAAGATAAGTGGAAGAACCTCTCGGTGATCGACTGCTACGTCCGGTCTGAGCGGATGGGCTGGCTTCCATCGGCCCCTCAGCTCGGGCAGAACCCGTTGGAGCTCGCGCGCGAGGCCGACACAGCCGGGATTTCCGGCGCTGATCATGTGGTGAACAAGCTGAAATCCGGCGAGTTGCAGTTCGCCTGCGAGGATCCGGACAATCCGAAAAACTTCCCGCGCAACCTGTTCGTCTGGCGCTCCAACCTTCTGGGATCATCCGGCAAGGGTCACGAATATATGCTCAAGCATCTGCTCGGTACTAACCACGGGGTGCTGGGCAAAGAACTTGGCGATGATGGTGCGCAAAAGCCATCGGAGGTCGTCTGGCATGACGAGGCGCCGGAAGGAAAGCTCGATCTCGTCGTGACGCTCGATTTTCGGATGTCCACGACCTGCATCTATTCGGATATCGTGCTTCCGAGTGCCACCTGGTATGAGAAGAACGATCTCAATACCTCGGATATGCATCCCTTTATCCATCCTTTGAGTTGTGCTGTTGATCCCGCCTGGGAAAGCCGGAGTGATTGGGAAATTTATAAAGGCCTTGCAAAAGCCTACTCGGACCTTTGCCCCGGCCATCTCGGTGTGGAGAAGGATATCGTGTCGTTGCCTATCCTCCATGATACCCCCGGTGAGTTGGCGCAGGCTTTTGATGTCAAGGATTGGAAAAAAGGAGAGGTCGATCCGGTTCCCGGTAAAACTCTCCCGAACCTGATTACTGTCGAGCGGGATTATCCCAATACCTATCAGCGGTTCACTTCTATTGGTCCGCTGCTCGAAAAACTCGGCAACGGGGGCAAGGGCATTACATGGAACACGGACGCGGAAGTAGCGTTCCTCGGCCTGCTGAACGGCACCCATTTTGAAGACGGAAATACGGACCGGCCGAAACTGGAGACAGATATCGATGCGGCCGAAATGATCCTCTCGCTCGCGCCGGAGACCAACGGCAATGTGGCCGGCAAGGCATGGGAAGCGCTGGGGAAGGCAACGGGTCGCGATCACACCCACCTTGCCCGGCCGAAAGAGTATGAGTAACTTCGCTTTCGCGATTTGCAGGCACAACCGCGCAAGATCATTTCCTCGCCAACCTGGTCCGGCCTCGAGGATGAACATGTCAGCTATAATGCCGGCTATACCAATGTCCATGAACTGCTCCCCTGGCGCACTCTGACGGGTCGTCAACAATTCTACCAGGACCATGAATGGATGCGGGATTTCGGAGAAGGCTTTTGCCTCTACAAGGGACCGGTCAACACCAAGACCCTCGCGCCGGTCGCCCGCCATGGGAACGACGACAAGCATGTCGCGCTTAACTGGATCACGGGGCATCCATTCCACCTATTCAGACAATCTGTTGATGCTGACCCTGAACCGTGGTGGGCCCGTGGTTTGGATCAGCGAAAAGGACGCAAGAAAGATCGAGGTGAAGGATAACGACTGGCTCGAACTTTACAATGCGAACGGCGCCATTGTCGCGCGTGCGGTCGTCTCCCAGCGCGTGCCGGAAGGTATGACGATGATGTATCACGCCCAGGAGAAAACCATCAATACGCCGAAATCGCCGACAACCGGGGCGAGGGGCGGCATACATAACTCGGTGACCCGGGCGGTGGTCAAGCCGACCCATATGATCGGCGGCTATGCGCAACTATCCTACGGGTTCAACTACTACGGAACTGTGGGGTCCAACCGCGATGAGTTCGTCATGGTCCGCAAAATCGAAAATGTTGATTTTGGTGACGAGAACCCCGTCACCGAAGCTGCCGAATAGGAGAGTAAAATGAAAGTACGTGCTCAAATCGGCATGGTCCTGAATTTGGATAAATGCATTGGATGCCATACCTGCTCGGTCACCTGCAAGAACGTCTGGACGAGCCGGGCAGGGGTGGAATACGCCTGGTTCAATAATGTTGAGACAAAACCGGGCGTCGGCTATCCACGCAACTGGGAAGACCAGATGCAATGGAACGGGGGCTGGACGCGCAAATCGAGCGGCAAAATCCAGCCGAAAATGGGCGGAAAATTTCGCCTGCTATCAAGAATCTTCGCCAACCCGGATCTGCCCGAAATCGACGACTATTACGAGCCCTTCACCTTCGATTACGCGCATCTACAAACATCGGGCGAAGCGAAGGATATGCCCACGGCGCGAGCGCATTCCGCCATTACCGGGGAGCGAATGGAAAAACCGGAATGGGGTCCGAACTGGGAGGAAATACTGGGGGGCGAGTTCGAGAAGCGCAGCCAGGATTATAATTTCAAGGATATCGAGAAGGAGATGTATGGAGAGTTCGAGAACACCTTCATGATGTACCTCCCGAGGCTTTGCGAGCATTGCCTGAACCCCGCCTGTGTCGCCTCTTGCCCGTCCGGCGCGATCTATAAACGCGAGGAGGACGGGATCGTTCTTATCGACCAGGATAAATGCCGCGGCTGGCGGATGTGTGTTTCAGGCTGCCCGTATAAGAAAATATACTTTAACTGGCAGTCCGGAAAATCCGAAAAATGTACCTTCTGTTTTCCGCGGATCGAAAACGGTGAACCGACGGTATGCAGCGAAACCTGCGTCGGGCGTATCCGTTATCTCGGCGTGATGCTTTATGACGCGGACCGGATCGAGGAAGCGGCAAGTGTCGCGGACGAGAAGGACCTCTACGAGGCGCAAACCGATATTTTCCTCAATCCGTCCGATCCCGAGGTGATTGCCGCGGCAAAACGCGATGGCGTGCCGGACAGCTGGCTTGCCGCCGCGAAGAAATCGCCCGTCTATAAAATGGCAATGGAGTGGAAGGTCGCCTTTCCGCTGCATCCGGAATACCGGACCTTGCCGATGGTCTGGTACATCCCGCCGCTGAGCCCGATCCAGAGCCGCTGGGAAGACGGACAGCTTGAAACCGACGGTGTGATACCGGACGTGAGCAAGCTGCGTATCCCGGTCAAGTATCTCGCCAATCTCCTGACCGCCGGAAAGGAGCAGCCGGTTACCCATGCGCTTGAACGCATGCTGGCAATGCGGGCCTATATGCGATCGAAACATGTCGAGGGCGCGCCGGATCGGAGCATCCTTGACCATGTCGGTCTCGATAAGCCGATGGTGGAGGACATGTATCAGATCATGGCGATTGCCAATTACGAAGACCGCTATGTGATTCCGACCAATCACAAGGAATATGCGGGCAAGACTCCCTTCGATAACGATATCGCCTTCGCGTCCCGTTCGGAATGCGGCTTCAGCTTCGGAGATGGCTGTTCCGGCGGGGAGGTGAAAAAGAGCCTTTTCGGCACCCCGACGCATAAGAATACCCTTAACGGTCAAATCCGGAGGCAAAAATGAAAAGCTTCAAAGTACTCGGTCTGTTGCTAACTTACCCAAGTGAAGAGCTGCAGAATAATATGGCGGATTTGATCGCCGTCCTGCGCCAGGAAAACATTCTGTCCGTTAAGCTAGCGGGTAAGCTCATTGATTTCATGACGCAACTTGGCTCACGTAACCTTTTGAAGGCGCAGGAAGACTACGTATCACTTTTCGATCGTGGGCGCGGAAACTCCCTTTACCTGTTCGAACATATTCACGGGGAATCCCGAGACCGCGGGCAGGCGATGGTCGATCTGATCGATCATTACCGGGAAAAGGGGCTCGCGCTCAACGCGAAAGAGCTTCCGGATTATCTCCCTCTGTTTCTGGAATTTCTGTCAATATGTTCACCGCGCGAAGCGCAGCAGACTCTGGGCGAGGTCGTGCATATTGTCGCGGCGATCGGCGCCAAGCTTAAAAAGCGGAATTCCGGTTACAGCATTGTTTTTGAGGCGCTTGCCAAAATGACGGATGCCCGGATCGACGAGGAATTCGTCCGTCAGGCGCTGATTGAAGAAGCGGCCCGTGATGAAAGTCTTGAGGCGCTCGACAGGGAATGGGACGAGACACCGGCGTTCGACGGCATCGGTGATGCCGCCTGCGCAGCTTGTCCTTCCGCAGCGCCAGTCGATTTTACCGCTGGTCGCTCAGAAAATAACCCAGTCAGATAGGAGGCATTTATGAGTTATTATATCAACGAACTCCTCTTTGGAATTTATCCCTATATTGCCGTCCTCGTCATGATCCTCGGCTGTATTTTCCGTTACGATCAGAACCCATACAGCTGGAAAGCAGACAGTTCCCAACTCCTCAGGAGCAAGGGCATGCGCTGGGGCAGCAATCTTTTTCATATCGGCATCATTCTGCTGTTCTTCGGTCATCTGGTCGGCCTGTTGACGCCGGAAGCGGTTTACCATCTGGTGATGAGCGCCGCCGTCAAACAAAAGCTGGCGATGATTGCGGGGGGCGTTTTCGGCGCGATGTGTTTTATCGGCCTGACCATGCTTCTATGGCGACGGATATCCGATCCCCGGATCCGGGCAACCAGTAAGTTTGCCGATATTCTGATACTTGTTATTTTATATCTGCAGCTGATCCTCGGTCTTGCGACTATTCCCGCTTCCGCCCAGCATCCGGACGGCAGCAGCATGATCGCCCTGGCGAACTGGGCGCAGCATATCGTGACATTCAGGGGAGGCGCGGCAGAATTTGTGATGGAGGAAGCGTTTATATTCAAAGCACATATTTTTCTCGGCCTGACGATCTTCCTGATCTTTCCGTTCACCCGCCTCGTGCATATGTTCAGCGCGCCGGTGAAATATATACTGCGGCCGGGATATCAGATTGTCCGCAAAAGGGGATAGCCATGCCGGTTTTTGTGAACGACACGGAAATTGATGACAACGCTGTTTTCTTGGAGATGCAGTACCATTCCGCAGCGAGTATGGAAGCGGCAAGGGAGGCGGCTGCTCAGGCTCTGGTCGTGCGGGAGTTGTTGCGGCAAGAGGCGGTTAAGCAGGGGCTGAGTGATCCCGAAGAAGAGGACGTTGATTTGGATTCGATCCTAATGCAACTGGTTGAAAAGG
>CALEMG010000390.1 GCA_937910835.1 uncultured Alphaproteobacteria bacterium
ATTGCCTGATCCAGCGCGATGCCGCCGGTCATGCCGTTGCCGAGAACTTCCATGACTGAGGCCGCGCAGGGCATGCGCAGGTAATTGGCCATGCAGGTCGCGAAGTATTTCTGTTGGGTGTAGGGTCGGCACTGGGCGAGGATGAGGCTGTCTATTTCCTCCTTCGGCAAGCCACCGTCCTTCATTGCCTCAATCACCAGCTTTGCCAGCATTTCATGTTCCAGTGTGTGGATATCGGCGGAGGCATCACTCTGATATTTTCCGACGGGCGTCGCGGCCATACCAAGAATTGCAACTTTCTGTTTCATTTTGTTCTTGCTTTCCGCTGGATTTCTATTCCTCAAGAAATCGGCTCTTTTTAGTTTGAATGAATGATGGTTCAGTTTATTGCTGGTGTCAATAGATGTTCGGTGTTATGCTCGATATAGCGGCATTACACAGAAAATGCAGCGCAGATTTGGATTGAAAAATTATCAAATAAAGAAATGTAGATCCAAAAAACAAGACGAGGAGGGAGCTTTGGGCATTTGGATGCTTGATATTGGATGGGTCGAATGAGTAGCTCTCAAACCGTGAAACGGGGCACAAGTTCAGCGGGTGGTAATTCGGTGCTGCATCGGCGCAGAAAATTTGTCACTGCCGCGACTGAGTTGTTTTCAAACAATGGTTTTCACGAAACAACCGTCAAGGAAATTGCAGAGAAAGCGGGGGCCAGCCCAGGCCTGATCTATAACTATGTCCGGGATAAGGAAGAGCTGTTATTGCTTGCCATCATGGAAGTGCTTGAAAGTTATAAAAAGGAGATACCGAGGGCCGTTAGGGATAACAACGACCCGATTTTGAGATTTTCTGCAGCACTGACAGCGTACATAAAAGTTGTCGCAGACAAGCCGAAGGCAACGTTGCTGGCCTATCGCTATACCGCAATTCTACCTTCTGAGATGCGAAACAAGATCAAGGAGATGGAGGTTGAGACGAACCAGATAATTTCCGATTGTATTGCCGCCTGTATTACGGCGGGTTATTTTCGGAAGATAAATGTCGAATTCATTTCCTATCGCGTCGTTTTGCTTGCGCATGGCTGGGCCCTAAAAAGTTGGCGATTGGGCAAATTACATGGTGTAGAGGAGTATATCGACGGCAATCTGGATCTCTTCCTGACAGCACTTTTTACGTCGAAGGGGCGCCATCATTACCGTAAATTTTGCAAGGCTTAGCTCAGACTAACAAAAGAAACGCGGCTTTTAAGTTTTATAGACATCCTACAATTTCCGATGACAAGGTACTTGACATAAATTTTAAAATGAATGATTGTTCATTTAATTTTTGATGAATTGCGTTTCGAAAAATCCGTATAGTGACTTGACAGGATACCTTGATCAGTTAAGCCGGAGAGGGGTCTTTGCGATGCGTGAGAATAAGAAAAACAAACAGGGAAAAGGCACCAATGCACAAGACTGAAAAGCGGTCGGTTTACGACTATGATGATCTTCGCCGGTTGATTGCGCCTGAGGTCGTCGCGGTTGTTGGCGCATCCTCCACGCCGGGCTCCTTTGGGGAGCGGACCCTCTCTAATATGCGCGGGTTTTCTGGCAAGGTTTTTGGTGTTAATCCGAAATATTCCGAAGCGGCCGGCTTTCGTTGTTATCCGTCAATTTCTGAGCTTCCCGTTACACCGGATTGCGTAATCATCGCTCTTGCGGCACCCTTCGTAGAAGATGTCATCCGTGAATGTGGGGCCTGCAAGGTTGGCGGTGTCATCGTCTTTGCTTCCGGTTTTGCGGAAACCGGGACGGAGGAAAATATGGCCGCGCAGCAGCGTATCATCGATCTGGGACGCGAAACCGGCGTGCGGATCGTTGGGCCAAACTGCGTGGGACTTGTAAATACGCCGCTCGGTGCCGGGCTCAACTTCATGCCCAAATTTTATAAAACCAAGCACATCGATGGGCCGGTTTCAGTAATTTCCCAGAGCGGCGGCCTTGGCTATACGCTGTTTCAGGGGATGGAGCGGGGCGTTGGGATCAGCAAGTATCTCGCGTCAGGTAATTCCTGCGATGTGGATGTCTGCGATTATATTTCTTTTCTGGCGGATGATCCGGGAACCAAGGTCATTGTCTGCCTGTTGGAAGGCGTAAAAGATGGCGATCGCTTTGTTGAAGCCGCGCAGAAGGCCTATGACTGCGGGAAACCTCTGCTCGTGTACAAAATGGGTGTTGGGGAACTTAGCAGGAAAACAGCGATGTCTCATACCGGGACGATGGTTGGCTCCCGCGAGGCATTTGATGCGGCGATGGCCAAAACGGGCGCAGTGGCAATTAACCGGCTCGATGGGTTGTTGGAGGCCGCTAATTTCTTCGCCCGCGCCGGTGTTCCGCGCTCGGGCAAGGGTGTTGGTGTCTTGGCAACATCAGGCGGCGCTGCTGTGGTGGCGGCGGACAAGGCGGAAGAGCATGGTGTCGTGTTGCCGCCATTGGCGAAAGATACGGCAGAAAAACTGGGACAAATCGTTCCGGGCTTTGGCTCCGTTGCCAATCCATCGGACTTGACGGCGGAAGTTTTGAAGACCAAGGAAAGTTTTGTGGCCTGTTTCGACGCCTTTGCGGAAGACCCGTCGTTCGATGCTATTATTGTCCCGCTGGTTTTTGCCAGCCCGGAAAGTTCCGGAGCCAGAACCCCGATCATGTGTGATATGGCCCGGCAGACGGGCTTGCCGATTGTTGGGATCTGGATGAATGACTGGTTGGAGGGGCCGGGAAGTGAAATGCTGGATGCAGATACCAGAGCTTGTATATTCCGTTCCTCCGATCGTTGTTTCGAGACAATCGCCTTGTGGCAGGAATGGCATCGTCGTCGTAGCCTGCCCAAGGAAATGAAAGCAGTTGCGCGTTTCAGCCCCAACTCAGCTGTTGAAAATGCACGGAATATTATCAACGCCATGGAGCCGGGCGCAAAAAGCCTGGATGAGACCAAGGCAAAGCAACTGCTCGCCGAATATGGTATTGCTCCGCTGAAAGAAGCATTTGCCGCAACGGTGGATGAGGCGGCTCGTGCAGCCGGTAAAATCGGCTATCCGGTTGCCATGAAAATTGTTTCGCCCGATATTCTTCATAAAACGGAAGTTGGCGGTGTGAAGCTGGGGTTGCCGGATGAAGCATCGCTTCGTGCGGCTGTTGATGCGATGTATAAATCTGTTTCTGCGAAATTGCCGGACGCAAAAGTTGACGGCGTGGTTGTTCAGGAAATGGCGCCAAACGGTGTTGAGTTTGTGGTCGGCGCAACCATCGATGAACAGTTCGGCCCGCTGATTGCAGTCGGGTTTGGTGGTACTATGGTTGAACTTTTGAAGGATACGGCCGTTCGCCTTGCTCCGCTCACGCCGGCGGATGTTGGCGAAATGCTGGAAAAGCTCTAATGCTATCCGTTGCTCACGGGTTTCCGTG
>CALEMG010000391.1 GCA_937910835.1 uncultured Alphaproteobacteria bacterium
ACCCGAACGGGATCGGCATCGAGATTACCGCCAAAGCGTGGTCCCTCCGGAAAGAGGAACAGCTAGCGCCCTTTTTCCTGATCGGCGGGCGGGAGACTATCGCGGCGCAGCTTAAGACATTCGAGCCCAAAGTGCCGCTCGTCGACATTACAGCACCAGCGGAGGCACGCGCGATTTTCGAGAACGCCCTCCCCCTCCTGCCGCTTGATCCCGCGCTCGACGACGCCGAGCAGACACTCGAGGCGATCCGCCTCGGCGTCGCACTCTGTGAAAAAGGCGAGGCAAGCGCGCTCGTCACCAATCCCATTCACAAGACGCGCCTCTATGAGGCCGGGTTCGACCATCCGGGCCATACAGAATATCTCGCCGATCTCACCGGGCGCTCCGGCAAATCGGTGATGATGCTGGCCTGCGATCAGCTGAAAGTCGTGCCTGCCACCGTTCATATCCCGATCCGTGAGGTACCGTGGAGATTGAGCGCCCCCCTCCTCACCCATGTGATCGAGACCACCCATGCGGATCTCAAAAGCCGTTTCGGCCTTGAAAATCCCCGCATCGTCGTTGCGGGGCTTAATCCCCATGCCGGCGAGGAGGGTAGCATCGGGATGGAGGAGGACACCATCATCCGCCCCGTCGTCAAAGAGCTTCGGGACCGCGGGATGGAGATCAGCGGCCACTTCGCCGCCGACAGCCTGTTTCACGATGCGGCGCGCGAAAAATACGATGCGGCGATCTGCATGTATCATGACCAGGCGCTGAGCCCGATCAAGACCCTCGATTTCGACGGTGGCGTCAATGTGACGCTTGGCCTGCCTCTTATCCGCACCTCCCCCGATCACGGCACGGCGGAGGATATAGCGGGGCGCGGCATCGCCAATCCGGCGAGTTTGATCGCGGCAATGCATATGGCGGCGGCGATGGCGCGTGCGGGTAATGGTTGACGGTGACGCCCTGCCCCCGCTTCGGGAGGTAATCGCGCGCTATGGCCTCAATGCAGAGAAATCGCTGGGGCAGAATTTCCTCCTCGACCTCAACCTTACGGGCCGCATTGCCCGATGCGCCGGCTCTCTTCAGGGCGAAACGGTGATCGAGATCGGCCCCGGCCCCGGCGGCCTGACCCGCGCGATTTTGGACGCGGGCGCGAAACGGCTTATCGCCATCGAGAAGGATACCCGCTGTCTCCCCGCCCTTGCCGATATCGCCGCGGCTTATCCGGATCGGCTGGAAGTGGTGAATGACGACGCGCTCGAAATCGATGAAACCGCGCTCTTTGACGGCAAGGCGAAGATCATCGCCAACCTCCCCTATAACGTGGCGACACCGCTCCTGATCAAATGGCTGGGGGAAAGGGAGCGGTTCTCATCCCTCACCCTGATGTTCCAGAAGGAGGTTGCCGACCGCATCACGGCGGTTCCGCGCACCAAGGCCTATGGCCGCCTCAGCATCCTCTGCCAATGGCTCTGCGAGACCCGGCGCGAATTCGACATCTCGCCGCGCGCCTTCACCCCGCCGCCGAAGGTGACCAGCACAGTGGTGACCCTGCGCCCGCGCGAGACGCCCCTCTATCCCGCCGATCAGGAGGTGCTGGAAAAAGTCGTTGCCGCCGCTTTCGGTCAGCGCCGCAAGATGCTGCGTGCGAGCCTCAAGCCCCTCGGCAAACCCGCCGAGGAAATGCTGGAAAAAGCCGGGATCGCCCCCACCCGCCGGGCGGAGGAACTCACCACCCAGGAATTCTGTGCCCTCGCACGGGTCTATGCCGATCAGTAACCCTCGCGGAGGCGGCTGACGAACTGGATCAGGCCGGTACGGCGGGTGCGTCGGACCCGCTCGGCGGTCAGGATCGCCTTCACCTCCTTGAGGCAGCGCTCCAGATCGTCATTGATGACCACATAGTCATATTCGCTCCAATGGCTGATTTCCTCCGCCGCCTTGGACATGCGCTGATCGATCACTTCGGCCGGGTCCTGCGCCCGGGTTTTCAGGCGTTTTTCAAGTGCCTCCGTCGAGGGCGGCAGGATGAAGATGCTCACCAGATCGGTGCGCGCCTTATGAGCGAGCTGCTGCGTACCCTGCCAATCGATATCGAAGAGGATATCCTGCCCCTCCGAGAGGGCCTTTTCCACGGGCGCGCGCGGCGTGCCATAATAATGGCTGAACACTTTTGCATGCTCCAAAAGCTCGTCGCGATTGATCATCAGGTTGAAATCGACGGGCTCGACGAAGTAATAATCCTTGCCATCCTGCTCCCCCGGGCGGCGCGGACGCGTGGTCGCCGAGACCGACATGACCAGATCGTTATCCTCTTTCAGCAATGCGCGGGAAATGGTGGCCTTCCCCGCCCCCGAGGGCGAGGAGAGCACCAGCAGCAGCCCCCGCCGTGTGAGCGCCTCCGTCTCGACTTCAGGCGACATAGATAAAACTCCTACTCAATATTCTGAACCTGTTCGCGCATCTTATCGACCAGCACCTTGAGGTCGAGCCCGATCTGCGTAAGCTCCTTGTCATGGGCCTTGGAGCAGAGGGTATTGGCCTCGCGGTTGAATTCCTGACAGATGAAGTCGAGCCGCCGCCCGACCCCGCCCGTCGCGCCGTCCAGCAACTCGCGTGTCGCCGCGATATGCCCGGCGAGCCGGTCCAGTTCCTCGGAAATATCGGCTTTGGTCGTCAGCAATGCAAGTTCCAGCTCCAGCCGTCCCTCGTCCAGCTCAGCGGCCTCCAGGATAAGTTCCATCTGCGCCTTGATCTTCTCGCGGGTCCGCTTGGGCCAGTTTTTGGCGATGTCGGTTGCGCGGCCGACCAGCCTCTCAATCTCATCAAGCTGCGCGAGCAAGATCGGGTGAAGCTGGGCCCCTTCCTCTGCGCGTGCCACGCCCAGACTGTCCATTAACTCTTCCGCCGAAGCGAGCAACAGCGCCGTGAAGGTGTCGGTATCAACATCGGCGGTCGGATCCTCCTTCGGTTCGATCACACCGCGCAAAGCCAGCATGCCATCCATGCGCGGGCGGCGCGCCTGCCCATCCTCGACATAACGGTTCGCGAGGGTGAGAAGCTCATCGAGAAATTCATGATTAACCCGGTAGGCCACGCCCGAGGCGCGGCTCTCAAACTGCAGATGGAGGTTAATATTTCCCCGCTCGAACCGGGATTTAAAGCTTTTGCGCAGTTTATCTTCGAGATAGTCGAAGCCCGACGGCATGCGGCAACGCAACTCCAGCCCTCGACCGTTGACGCTTTTCACCTCCCAGAGCCAGCCGACCCCGTTCAGAGCACCGCTCGTCCGGGCAAATCCCGTCATACTGTTTATGGTCAAATCTGCCTCATGCGCCAAGGGGATAGGAATTGCATTCCTGTATATCCGCTTCCGCGGAAGGCGACAAGCGCAGGGCGTTATTTTTTAGGAGACTTGGCGGGTTTGGCGGGCTTTGGCACTGGTTCCAGCCAGCCGGTCACGGCATTGACCAACCGCTGCAGCCCGGCAAACAGGATTGCCGAGAACATTCCGCCGGCAAAGGCGATGGCATCGAGGGCGAAGTCCGCCGTCGCATCACTCATCGGCAGCCAGATCTCGACGATCATGAAGACCACCCCGCCGGTCAGCCCGCCGAGCGCGCCGCGCAACCCCGGCGACCTTTGCAGTCCGCCATCGAAGCGGCGGCGATAGACCGCGCGCGCGATATTAAGGGTGAGCAGGGTAAGCGCGCCCACCGTACCCCAGAGAAAGGCCGCGGCAAGCCCGATCGACCAGGTAAGATCGGCAGCGAAATCATCGGTAAACATCTCCCCCACCAGATGCCGCGTAAGCAGTAGCAGCGGAAAGAGGATGATGATCAGGATTGAAATGGCGAAGGGGATCGTCCAGAGGAGCGGCGCGCCCGCCTCGCTGTCCTGCAAGGTCGTGCCGTTCACCCCGGATGCCGCGAAAGTACCCGCCGAGATTTTCCGGTACGCCGCCTGCAGGGTATGATAGCAGGCCTTCTTTTCCGCCGGGGTTTTCGCCGCGTCGCTCACCGTGATCGCGGTAACGAGCGCGCCCAGTTCCGCCGCGGGCAGGTTCGACGGATGATCGAGCAGATAGTCCGACAAAGCCCGCGCCTTTTCCAACAATTCCTCCAGATCGTCATGCGCGCCCTCATCCGCTTCCTCGGGGGGATCGGTAGGGGAGTTTTCCTGCTGCCCGGTTTTGGCATCATCTGCCTTGGAGGTTTCCTTCTCCGCCGCAGCCGGTTCCGCCGTTTCGGGCACGGCATCCTGTGTGGCTTCTGCGGTCTCGGGCTCTGGCACCGACTTCTCTGGTGGCGGTGCAGCGGGAGTTGTCAGCACAGGTTCCTTGCGGGGCGATTCCTCTGCCGTCACTTCGTCTTTTTCGCGCGCGGGAGCGGGAGCCACAGCTGCCGCCGCTGCGGTTTGCGGCTCGGGTTCCGGTGTTGGCGTCGGCGCGGGTTTCTCCTCCGGTGGGATCTCCGCGGCGACAGGTTTCGAAGAGGGCGCGGGAACAGGCGCAGCGGTGGTGGCCGTTACTGACGCCGGGGACGCAGTCTTGATGTTCTTGTTCACCAGGTCGAGGGAAGAAGCGTCCAGCGTCTCGATCTCTTTTCGCAAATTCAACAGGGCCTCGCGCAGGTCCTGACGCTGCCTGAGCAGCGTCTGAATGGTATCCGTACTCACCGCCATGGGCCCCAACCGCTCCTTACGTCCGTTATCTTCGGCAATGACGTCCGGCGGCGGTTTTTTGTGTCAAATCGGGTGAGGGTCGCTGATTTTAAGTCTTCTTATTGAGTTTGCGCCTTTTGCGGACATTCTCGTTATGCCCGTCCAGCGTGGCGGAAAAGGCATGCCCGCCCGTTCCATCCGCCACGAAATAGAGGAACTTCGTTTCCTCCGGCTGCAATACGGCGCTCAGGCTTTCAAGGCCCGGATTGGCGATCGGCCCCTTGGGCAGGCCCATCATCTGATAAGTGTTATAGTCGGTCGGCGTGGCGAGGTCCTTCTTGCTGAGTGGACGGCCAAGATCGCGCGTGCCAAGCGTGACGCCATAGACCACCGTCGGGTCCGATTGCAGCATCATGCCCTTGCGCAAGCGATTGAGGAACACCCCGGCGACGCGCGGGCGCTCTTCGGGAACCGCCGTTTCCTTCTCCACGATGGAAGCAAGGATGACCAATTCCTCCGGGGATTTGATTTCCTTCGGGAGCGGCGTTGTCGCGATGACCGAGGCAATCGCGCCCTGCATCGCCGCCGCCATGCGCCCGACCAGTTCATCACGGCTATCCCCCAAGCGATACTGGTAGGTCTCAGGCAGGAACGCCCCTTCGGGCATATCACGCATGATCTCCCCCTCCAGCCCCGGTGCGGCCTCGACCAGCGCTTTTATCTCCCGGCTTTGCAGCCCTTCGGGGATGGTCAGGCGCCGCTCGATCACCTTGCCCGAGACAAAGAGCGCCATCAGATCCATGCCGGAAATCGCGGCCGGAACAAGATATTCCCCGGCCTGAAGCCGCGCCGAATTTTCCTCAATCCTTACACCAAGAATGAAGGACAGATCATTGTTTATAATATGATTTTTCTCCAAATCCCGTGCCAGCGTACGGAGGCCTGTTCCTTTATTCAGGAGATAGACCGTCTCCGTCTCCAGCGGCACCGGCGACTTGAACAAATGCCAGCCATAGCCCAGTGCCCCGCCAAGCGCGAGGCCCGCCGTGATGATCAGCGCAATCAGGGTATAGAGAACCGGTTTCATCGCGTCCGCCCCGTCCGGGTCAGACGCGCTTCATTACGAGGCAGGCATTGGTGCCGCCAAATCCGAAGGAGTTGGAGAGAACAGCATCCACCTTCTTTTCCTGCGCCTTATTCGGCACAAGGTTGATCTCGGAGCTTTCTTCCGGGTCCTGCAAATTGATTGTTGGGGGC
>CALEMG010000392.1 GCA_937910835.1 uncultured Alphaproteobacteria bacterium
GCCCTTACGCTATTCGGCGGAGTCCATGACATGGGCATATAACAGCATGCAGGTGATTGTCGGTGTTGGCACCATGTCGCTCGGCATTTATACGATGTACAGCCTTGGCCTTGCCTGAAAACAATCTGGAAAACAAAGAGGCAGTACAGCCGCACATAGCCCTACTACCACATGGGGCCTTATTGCTTTCTGTGGTTATGCTTGGACTGTCTTTCGTTGGCATACGGGCCATCATGGCTGATCAGGAAGCTGCAGCGTCTCTTGGATTCCTCCGCTATGGCCTTGCGACACTGATACTCCTGCCGCTCCTTTGGCGACGCAGGATTGTCATGCCCCCTTTGAAAGTGCTCTTCCTAGTGGCCCTCCTTGGCATTCTCCAGTTTGGCCTGTTTCATCTTTTTGTTAACACAGCTCTGAAAGATATCCCTGCGTCCCGTGGTGCGGTGATCTTCGCCCTCATTCCCATCATGACGATGCTGATTGCGGCAATGGCGGGGCGTGACTCACTCAATGGCATCAAGCTGTTCGCGGCGGTCCTGTCAATTGTCGGGGTTGCGCTTGCCATCGGCGAGAAAGCCTTTGCATCCAGCACAACATCGGGCAATTGGACGGGTGAAATTCTTTTCTTCATGGCTGTCTGTTGCGGAGCAACCTATAACGCCTTTTCCAGCCGTTTAATGCAGAACCGCTCCGTCCTGCTGCTCACTATTGTCGGAATGAGTGCAGGAACCATGGTGATCTTCCCCGTCGCCTATAGTGAAGGGATTGGCAGTGTTATTGCCGGGTACGATGCACGCGACTGGCTTTGGATCCTCTATCTTGCGGGCCCCGCCGCAGCCTTCAGCCTTTTTCTCTTTAATTGGGGGCTACAGCAACTCTCCCCCTCTCAGGCCGCGATCTATGTGCCAATTGCGCCCATCATGGCGGCCGCTTTCGGCGCGCTTATACTGAACGAGCATTTATCCCACCTCTTCCTTGTGGGGCTAGCCTGCGCCGTGACGGGACCCATTATTGTCAATTGGCGGCGCAATTAGAGCGGAATGACCTCTGTCATAAATTTGATTACACAGTCTATGTATTAGAGGCTAAGGTCCCCTTCTGGCTATATCCAAGAGAGAGATTTCATGAAAACTGCCCGATTATTACTATCTTCGTCATTGGCTCTGTTTTTCATGAGTTTACATGTTGGGGAAATGACCGCACAGGCGGCAGATGCTGTCTCTCTGGGGCCGCGGCCACTCTTCCTCGTGGAGGATATGGAGCCCGGGAAGTTAAAAGAAAAGCTGCTCCAATGTCAGGCGGAGCCAGCGAGAGCGACCGACTTTTCCATTGGGCATCGCGGGGCATCCTTGCAGTTTCCGGAACATACCAAAGAAAGCTACCTTGCCGCCGCGCGTATGGGCGCAGGCATAATCGAGTGCGATGTCACCTTTACCAAGGATAAAGCGCTTGTCTGCCGACATTCCCAATGCGATCTCCACCTGACGACGGACATTTTGAGTCGGCCAGAGTTAGCGGCGAAGTGCTCTGCTCCCTTTTCCCCGGCCAGCGAGAATGGCGGCAAGGCATCGGTGAAATGCTGCGCGTCTGATCTGACCCTTGCCGAGTTCAAATCATTGAATGGCAAAATGGACGGGGCGGATAGTAAGGCCAACACTATTGCCGACTACCTAAGGGGAACACCCGGCTGGCGTACCGATCTTTACGCATCAAAAGGCACGCTGATGACGCATCAGGAGAGCATTGCGCTGATTGACGCGCTTGGTCTTAAATTCACGCCCGAGTTAAAGTCCGCTGATGTATCGATGCCCTATAACGGGGATTACAGCCAGCAGAATTATGCCAACGCTCTGATTGCGGACTACAAAGCAGCAGGGATCAATCCAGCGCGCGTCTTCCCGCAATCCTTCAATCTTGATGATGTACTCTACTGGATTGAGAACGAGCCGGAGTTTGGCGCACAGGCAGTCTTCCTTGATGGACGGTATCGCGGCAACAGCCTAGATCCGGCCGACCCGAATACATTTTCGCCAAGTATGCAGAGCCTCGCCGACAACGGCCTGCGCTATATTGCGCCGCCAATCTGGATGCTGCTAGCCCTAGATGAGAACGGCAAGATTGCACCCTCCGCCTACGCAAAAGAGGCCAAAAAAGCCGGACTTAACATCATTACCTGGACGCTGGAACGCTCCGGCTCCCTCACCAATGGCGGGGGCTGGTATTACCGGACGGTCACTGACGCCATCGATAGTGAAGGCGATGTGATGACCGTCCTCGATGTTCTTGCGAAAGAAGTGGGTGTCGTTGGCGTCTTCTCCGACTGGCCCGCGACAACCACCTATTATGCAAACTGCATGGGAATTGATTAAGCCTCATTCGCGGCGAGGAGTTTGGTATTTCCGCCTGAAGCAGTCGTATCAATGCACAGCGCGCGCTCTGCGACATAATATTCCCAATCATCTCCCCCGACAATTAGTGGAATGATTGCGCCTTCCCGCAATGCAATGGCTTGGCGGTAGCTGCGGAGATCATATTCTCCCACGGTGAGGGAAACACCGTTCAATGACGGAAGCGAGGTCACCAGACCAGGCGTCAACTCGCCCTCCAGCCGTTTAAGGTGACCTTTTAGTCCCTTTTCCGTATCGAACGTTCTAATCATGCCTTCGACTTCCTCCGGTGCGTCCGCGAGGAGCACGCTGTTCCCTGAAAGGAGTGCCATCGCCGCCATTCTGATCGCCTCGGATCCAGCGCAGAGAATCACACCGCGCCCATGCAGGCTGAGACGGTTACTTTCTCCGGTTGGTCCAACCAAGTCAATAGGAGCGGAATCATAGTCCATCGCGCGATCTAGAGTTACCCTGAATATCTCTTGGATAGATTTATCCAGCTTGGCTGATACGCCTTCCAAAACGGTTCTGCGGTCTTCCCGCTGATCCCATCTTGACTGAACCTCTATCGATCCACGGATAGCAGTTTGCAGCTCACCCGGAACAGATACGCTCGTCCATTTGCCCTCTGCTTGTACGTGAGAGGTGGTGGAAAGCCCTTTCTTTTTCATAAAGCGATGGAGATAAAGCGGACCGCCAGCCTTTGGCCCGGTGCCGGAAAGACCCTCCCCGCCGAATGGCTGGACACCGACAACCGCGCCAATCTGGTTACGATTGACATAGAGATTACCGACATGAGCCCGGTCGCACACATCCTGAACACGAGTATCAACACGGGTATGCAGACCCAACGTCAACCCATAGCCCGTGGCGTTGATCTTCTCGACCACATTGTTCACATCCTCTGCCTTGAAAGTCGCAATATGCAGGACGGGACCGAATATCTCCTTCTCTAATTCCTCAATCCCGTCAATGCGATAAGCCGCAGGGCATACGAAACAGCCCGCCTTTGTCTGCGGCGGTAGCGGCAGCTTCTTGATCAAGCGGCCGGCCTCATCCATCTTCTTACAGTGCGCTTCAATCATGGATTTCGCATCAAGGTCGATGACTGGCCCAACATCGACAGCAATATCCCAAGGATTACCAATCTTGAGCTCCGCCATCGCTCCCTCAAGCATATGAATAACCTTGTCCGCCACATCCTCCTGCACATAGAGGATACGAAGCGCCGAGCAGCGCTGACCCGCCGATTGAAAGGCCGAAGCGACAATATCGCGGATGGCCTGTTCGGGTAGTGCACTAGAATCGACAATCATGGCATTGAGGCCGCCCGTTTCCGCAATCAACGGTGCCTCCGGGTCCGCATTCTCTGCTATGGACCGCGCAATGCGCTGCGCGGTTTCTGTCGATCCGGTAAAACAAACACCCTGTATATCGGGATGCGAGGCCAGCGCCGCCCCGACGACAGCACCATCACCGGGCAGAAGTTGCAGAACATCGCCCGGTATTCCAGCCCTCTGCATCAACTCTACCGCGCGGGCGGCAATTAACGGGGTCTGCTCCGCCGGTTTGGCGATTACCGTATTTCCCACGGCCAATGCGGCAACGATCTGCCCGGTAAAAATGGCAAGCGGAAAATTCCAGGGAGAGATACAGATGAAAAGACCGCGCCCCTCTAAATCCCCCTTTTTGGCATCCTCCCGCGCGCGCAGGGCATAATATCGGCAAAAATCGGCTGCCTCCCGCACCTCGGAAACTCCATCCATAAGAGATTTTCCCGCTTCCCGCGCGAGCAGAGCCATCAGTTCTATCCGGTTTTCCTCGTAAAGATCGGCAATACGCTCCAAAATCTCTGCACGTTCATTTACCGGCGTTTGCCGCCAGTTCTCCGCCCCAGCGACAGAGATGGAAACCGCCTTACCGACATCCTCCGGCGTTGCCTCTATTACCCTGCCTACGATATCTGACCGCTGGGATGGATTGCAGGTATCAAGCCCCTGTCCTGTCCGCCATTTTCCCCCGATCCTCGGGGCGGCCTGCCATGTTGTGGTCTTGAAAGCATCGCGCCCGTCATCAAACGCTGACAGTACCGATGGGTTCGGGAAATTGATTCCCGCCGAGTTATGCCGACGCTCCCCGTAAAGTGCCGATGGGAGGGGAATTTTGTCTTTTTCTATTGTTGGATAAGACAATATCATTGCAACTGGATCGCGCCCGACCCGCT
>CALEMG010000393.1 GCA_937910835.1 uncultured Alphaproteobacteria bacterium
GACAACAAAACACAGCCACGCCGCATTCCAACGGTTAGCGCAGCACCCACCGCCCCAATCAAGCTTAGCGTCGGCGTTCCGATTAGGAGTGCAACGGTTAGAGCGAAAATACCGTCTCCCGGAAGATTAAGAGATAAACCAAGAACCGGAGCGATTACGATTAGCGGCAGAACGGAGGTCAACCAATGCGCGATAACTTTGGCGATCACCAGAATTTCCGCCGGTAACGGTCCGATAATCAGTAGATCAAGCGAGCCATCCTCAAAATCTGCCTGAAACATCCGATCAAGGGTCAGGAGACAGGAAAGCAAAGCCGCGACCCAAAGAACGCCGGGACCTATCCGCGCCAGCACCGCAAGCTCAGGTCCAACTCCTAGGGGAAACAGGATAACCACGATAACGAAAAAAGAAAGACTGAGGGTTACTGCGCTTCCCTGCCGGAAAGCCAGCCTAATGTCACGGCCAATAAGTTGGAAAAAGCGGCTCATGAGGCTCCATCATCAAGATCAAGTACCTTGACCTGCTCCAGTTCCAAGTCCTGATGGGTCGCGAACAGCGCCATGCCGCCTTCCGCCAGATGTTGAACTAGCCGTCCCTTGAAAAGCGCAATGTAATGCCGATCAAGCGCACTTAGCGGTTCATCCAATATCCAGAGTTTTGCGGGAGACGCTGCAAGGCGCGCAAGATTGGTCCGTTTTTTCTGCCCTTGAGAGAGCATACCCGTCGGAGTATCCGACAGCGCCTGAAGATCAAATTTCTCCAACGCCGAGGTAACATCCGAGGTTCCGTGGAAGCTGGCCCAAAACTCAATATTCTCACGAACCGTGAACGCATGCTTCAAGGCATCCAGATGGCCGAGATAATGATATTCGCCGATGTAGGTGTCATCATTCTTGAAAATATCCTCTCCCTGCCACTTGGCATGGCCGCTTAGGGGAGAGAGTAGCCGGGCGCATATTCGAAGCAATGATGATTTACCCGCGCCATTTCGTCCCTTGACCCATATCGCCTCGCCGGGGGATAGCCCGAAAGAAACCTCCTCGAAAATCAGCTGATCGGCCCGCTGGCAGGCAAGATTTTGGGCGATAAAACTCATTTTAGCGACATATCACTCCGAAGAGACAGGGAACATGGCATCAGCCTGTTTCCCTGACTACAGCAAGAAAGTCGAATTCGCAAACAATAGAACCTTCTTTTGCGGGCCGATCGCGTGTTACATACAAGATAATGATGCTTGAAACGCCGGTTCTGCACCTTAGTACTTGAGAATTTTTCAAATTTAAGGCACATAACGCACATTATGAACCGGTGCCGCAATTCCGGCATTGCCCGTTCCCCCTACCTTCAAGGAGCGATACGTTGACAACAACTGGTCACGACAGCCTTAACATTCGCCGCACACTCGATGTCGACGGCGACAAATATGACTATTACAGCATCCCGGAAGCTGAAAAAGCTGGTCTCGGCGATGTCTCCCGCCTTCCCTTTTCTTTAAAAGTCCTGCTTGAAAATCTGCTGCGCCACGAAGATGGCCGCACCGTCACATCAGAAGATGTGAACGCGATGGCTGGCTGGCTGAAAGACCGCAAGGCGGATCGCGAAATTGCCTATCGCCCGGCCCGTGTCCTGATGCAAGATTTCACCGGTGTGCCGGCCGTTGTCGATCTTGCCGCAATGCGCGATGCCATGGTGTCCCTTGGTGGTGATGCGGAAAAGATCAACCCGCTTGCCCAGTGCGATCTCGTGATTGACCATTCCGTGATGGTCGATAAATTCGGGACGCCCGCGGCCTTTGAACAGAATGTCGAATTGGAAATGGAACGCAACGGCGAACGCTATGCTTTCCTCCGCTGGGGTCAAAAGGCCTTTAACAATTTCCGTGTTGTACCACCCGGAACCGGTATCTGCCATCAGGTCAATCTGGAATATCTCGCGCAGACTGTCTGGACGACAAAAGACCAGAATGGCAGTGAGGTAGCCTATCCTGACACATTGGTCGGCACGGATAGCCATACAACTATGGTCAATGGCCTTGCGGTTCTTGGCTGGGGCGTCGGTGGGATTGAGGCCGAGGCCGTTATGCTCGGCCAGCCGATTTCCATGTTGATCCCGGAAGTTGTTGGCTTCAAGCTAACCGGAAAGCTAAAAGAAGGCACGACGGCAACTGACCTCGTCCTAACTGTAACGCAGATGCTGCGCGCGCAAGGCGTTGTCGGCAAATTCGTTGAATTCTATGGTCCCGGCATTGCAGAGCTTGGTCTTGCCGACCGGGCAACCATCTCCAACATGGCGCCTGAGTATGGCGCGACTTGTGGCTTCTTCCCGATCGATGCTGAAACCATCAACTACCTCAATTTCACGGCACGCGATCCAAAGCGCGTCAAGTTGGTGGAAGCCTATGCCAAGGCTCAGGGCATGTGGCGCGACAATGATACACCCGATCCAGAATTCACGGCATCGCTGGAGCTCGATATTTCAACAGTTGAGCCAAGCCTTGCTGGTCCGAAACGCCCGCAAGACCGCGTTTTGCTGGCAGACGCTGCCAATGCCTTCCAAGGCGCACTTCCGGAACTGGCCGGAACGAGCAGCGATCTGGACAAAATGATTGATGTAGTCGGCAAAGACTACAAAATTGGCCATGGTAATGTAATCATCGCGGCGATTACGTCCTGTACCAACACGTCGAACCCGAATGTGATGCTCGCCGCCGGTTTGGTGGCACGCAATGCACTCGCCAAGGGCCTGACCGTAAAACCATGGGTAAAAACCTCTCTCGCGCCGGGTTCAAAAGTGGTCACGGACTATCTTGAAAAGGCAGGCCTGCAGGATGATCTTGATGCGCTTGGGTTTAACCTTGTCGGTTATGGCTGCACGACATGTATCGGCAACTCCGGTCCGGTCGAACCTGCCATCGCCGATGCCATCGCCAAAGGTGAGCTTGTCGCCTGTTCGGTTCTTTCAGGGAACCGCAACTTTGAAGGCCGAGTCAGCCCGCAGGCAAAGGCAAACTATCTAGCATCTCCACCGCTCGTCGTTGCTTATGCTATCGCAGGATCGCTCAATATCGACATCACCAAAGACGCGCTGGGCAATGATAAGGACGGCAATCCGGTTTACTTGAAGGATATCTGGCCGAGCAATGCGGAAGTGCACCAGACCGTGCGTGAAGCTGTTACTCGCGAAATGTTCGCCAAGGAATATGCCGACGTCTTCTCCGGCGATGCAACATGGCAGTCGATCAAGACGGCGGAAGGGCAAACCTATACATGGGATAGCACTTCTACCTATGTTCAGCATCCGCCATACTTCGAGGGAATGCAGAAGGAGCCGGGCGCGTTTGAAAACATTAATGGTGCGCGTGTCCTAGCGCTTCTTGGTGATTCGGTAACAACTGACCATATTTCACCAGCTGGCGCGATCAAGGCAGATGGACCGGCCGGTGAGTATTTGAAATCACATCAGGTCCCGCCAAAGGATTTTAATTCCTATGGCTCCCGCCGCGGCAACGACCAAGTCATGACCCGCGGTACCTTTGCCAATATCCGGCTTCGTAACGAAGTTGCGCCGGGCACAGAGGGCGGTGTCACTAAGCATATGCCGGACGGAACGCAGATGTGGATCTATGATGCCGCTGTGAAATACCGCGAAGAAGGCACGCCTCTTGTTGTTTTTGCGGGCAAGGAATATGGCACAGGCTCCAGCCGTGACTGGGCCGCGAAAGGCACTCTCCTCCTTGGTATCAAGGCTGTTATTGCCGAAAGCTTTGAACGTATTCACCGCTCAAACCTAGTTGGCATGGGCATTCTACCGCTCCAGTTC
>CALEMG010000394.1 GCA_937910835.1 uncultured Alphaproteobacteria bacterium
CGCCGTCACATCGTCGGCAAAGGGAATCTTGCCGACATTCCGTCGAAGTTTCTGGGCAAACTCCCGCATGACCAAGCGCTTGTCATTTTCAAGCTTGGTTGCGTCAAATGCAGAGATATTGTCATCAGTTGGCTCAGGCATGTGATTAATATGTAGACGCATTGGCCGCTTTGCAAGAAGCCCGTTCTTCACAATTTGAATTCAACGGTATAAGGAGAGATATCAAATTCAAAAATCATCCCAAAAAATACTGGAGAATAAGAATGGATATTTCCGACAAATCAGCAATTGTCACGGGCGGAGCTTCAGGCCTCGGTGAGGCAACCGCCCAAATGCTGGCGGCTGCGGGGGTCAAAGTCGCAATTTTCGATATGAACACAGAGCTTGCGGAAAAAGTCGCGTCGGAAATCGGCGGCGTTGCCTGTACCACCAATGTTGCCGATGACACGTCGGTGGAGGCGGCTTTTGACAAGGCGCGCGATGCCCACGGCGCCGCGCGAATTCTCGTCAACTGTGCGGGGATTGGCCCAGCGGCGAAGACTTATTCCAGCAAGGGTATGCATCCGCTTGATAAGTTTGAGCAGGTCATCGCGGTCAATCTAGTCGGTACGTTCAATTGCATCCGCCGGGCGACTGCCGATATGGCTGGCCTTGATCCCATGGAAAGTGGAGAGCGGGGTGTTTGCATCAACACAGCCTCGGTCGCGGCATATGACGGACAAATCGGACAGGCGGCCTATTCGGCATCGAAAGGCGGGATTGTCGGCATGACCCTGCCGATAGCCCGGGATCTCGCCTCAATTGGTGTCCGTGTGGTTACGATTGCCCCCGGACTATTCGAGACTCCGCTTCTTAAAAGCTTGCCAGACGATGTTCAGGCAGCGCTCGGCGCTTCCGTTCCTTTCCCAAGCCGCCTCGGCCATCCTTCGGAGTATGCGAAGCTTGCGTGCCAGATCATGGAAAACCAAATGCTAAACGGAGAGGTAATCCGGCTTGACGGGGCTATCCGAATGGCACCGAAGTAAGCTTATTCGGCAACCTTATTTATAAAGGTTGCAAGCTCGATATCCTTGCTGCTCAGGCCATCAACGTCATGAGTGGCAAGGGTAACGTCTACCCGATTATAAACATTGAACCATTCGGGATGGTGGTCCATCTTCTCCGCCTTGAGTGCGACGCGGGTCATAAAGGCAAAGGCCTGATTGAAGTTTGCGAATTTGAAGGATTTTTGTATCGCCTCACGCCCGTCAACAGCTGTCCAGCCATCAAGCGTTAGCAGAGCTTCTGCAATTTCTTCCGTGCTTAATCTATCAGCCATGGATATTCTCCCGTTAACAGGTTATGACGCCGAATAACTATGTTGGCGCAATCTATCAATGTCCAGAGTGAGACAGTAAACCGATGACAAAAATCAGCGAGGTAAGCCGGAATTGGTGGCATGAGGAGACGGAAGGAATTGCCTTTACCCATGCCCTCGATATGAAGCTGTTGCATTCGGAGCAGAGCCCGTTCCAGAAAATCGAGATTTATGAGCATCCAGTGTTTGGCCGCGGCCTGACCCTGGACGATCTGGTGCAGGCCTCCCACGCGGATGAGTTCATGTATCACGAGATGGCGGTGCATGTGCCGCTTTTGGGCCGCAAACGGGAACAGGCGAGTGTTTTGATCGTCGGTGGAGGTGACGGCGGAATCCTGCGTGAGGTATTACGTCATGATTTCGTAACCCGGGTTGTCATGGTGGAGATTGATCGGCGGGTAGTTGAGCTATCTAAAGAATATCTCGCCATCAATGGCAATTATAATGATCCACGTGTTGAGCTTATCATTGGAGATGCCGCTGACTATATGCGCAATGCTCGGGCGGCAGACGATAAATTCGACTTGATTATCCTTGATTTGAGTGAACCGGTCGGGCCTTCCTCCAGTGTTTTTACGCGCGGCTTTTGCGAGGATTTTTCAGCCTGTATCAAGGAAGATGGGGTTGTACTCGACAGCGATAGCATTTTTGTTGGAAAAGACCGAGCCTATTTCCTTCAGGAACTCTGCGGGGACAAGGATCAGAATCTCGTCTCAATCATGCAGCGTGAGAAGCTGCTACCTTATGTCGCCGGGTATCGATCTATTGTACAGCTCTATCCCGCAGCGGAGTTCGGTTTTTTTCTCTATAGCCATGATGGGTATGATTACTCCGATCCGGTGGCATCCCTGACGGGGCGTCACTATAATGCGGAACTGCACAAAGCTGCCTTCGCGCTACCGACCTGGTGGCGGGAAAATCTCGGGTTTTGATGAAATTAGACATATGAAAGAAACGCCTCTAGCAGTGGATTTTGTTTCTGGCGCCGTTGATTACCGGCGGCGTAAGGGCGGCGGTCGAGGACAGGCGCTCCCCAAGGCGTTGGGGTTTCGCCCGGGAGTCACCCCCGATATTGTCGATGCGACAGCAGGTCTCGGGCGGGACGCATTTCTGCTTGCTTCCCTTGGGGCTACCGTCACCTTGATTGAGCGAAATGATATTATTCATCGCCTGCTTAAAGAGGCGATGGCGCGAGCCAGTGGCACAAGTGATACCCATGGCGACATAATCCGGCGGATGGCTTTGATAAAAGGGGATGCAAGAGATATCTTGCCTGAATTGAAGCCCGAAACGGTGCTGATCGATCCGATGCATCCGCCCCGGGATAAATCCGCCTTGGTCAAAAATGAAATGCGGCAATTACGCGAGCTCGTAGGAACGGACCCAGACTGTGCGGAGCTTATGCGTGTTGCGCTTGCAACCGCGTCCAAACGGGTCGTCCTTAAATGGCCGCGCAGGGCTAAAGAAATTACAGGACTTCCCAATCCGTCACATCAGATTATTGGTAAATCAACGCGATATGATGTCTTTATGACGGGACTGGCGAGAGCAGGTCAAAGCTGACTTCTTCCTGATAAATCGCGCTGGAGGAGGAAAGATGGCTTGAAAAGAGCGTAAAGCTGGTCACTGGCAAGGTTTCTGTTTTAAATAGCGCATGGTCGGTTAGGAAATTACGGACCCTTTCATAGGGGGAGTTGTGAACGCGCGCGAGCGTGATATGCGGTCGAAAACGCCGATCATCGACCGTGGCTCCAACAGATTCGATCGCCGTCACGATCTTCTGATGCAGTAGGTTGATGGTGGATGTCGGGCGAACACCGGCCCATAGAATGCGTGGTCGCTTATTGCTTCCAAAGACGCCGACGCCTTCAATATCGATATCGAAGGAGGGATATTTAATCCGGCAAAGCGCCAGCGAAATATCCATCATCATTGGGCCTTGCACTTCGCCAATAAAAGCAAGGGTGACATGGGAGTTGTCTGCGGCGATCCAACGGGCATCAGGAATACCGCCGCGCAATGCACCAATACGTTCCTTGATTTCCTCCGGCAATGCGATGGCAACGAAAAGACGCATTGAGATTGTCCTTTATGCAGAGAGTCAAATAGAGCTCTACCGATCAATAAACTCAGTCACATAGGGCAGTATGTTGCCAACTATGACTTTTACGCCTTCAGCATTTGGATGAATATAGTCATCCTGATTTAATGTCGGATCGGCAGCAACGCCTTCCAGAAAAAAAGGGTAATAGCCGGTTTTGTATTGACTGGCAAGATCGGGAAATATCTGGTCAAACGCGCGGGTATATTCAGAACCCATGTTGGGCGGGGCGCGCATGCCGGTGAGCAGGATGGGGATATCTTTCTGCTGCAACACTTCGATGATCTGGATTAAATTACGCCTTGTTTCCGCTGGCTCTATCCCGCGGAGCGCATCATTCGCGCCAAGTTCAAGAATGGCAAAATCAGCACCGTTTCCGATAGCCCAGTCAAGCCTTTGTAACCCGCCTGCTGTGGTGTCGCCGGAAACACCTGCGTTTTCGATCTCCACCTTGTATCCTTTTGCCTGTAACGCCGCTTCGAGCTGGGTGACAAAATCTTTCCCCGTCGGGAGACCATAGCCCGCCGTCAGGCTATCCCCGATCGCGACAATACGTCGTGTTTCTTCGGCCTGGGCATATGCAACTGTGCAAAAAACCGCAAAAATCAGCGCTAAAACATTGAATTTCATCATATACCTGCCATATCCCATAAATCAGCATCTGTCGTCTTTTGCACTGGAACTACTTTGCCTCAAGAACCCATCATCAAACTATCAGACATTCACTTAACACTTAAGTCTGATGCCGGCCCCGTCAATATCTTACGTGGTATAGATCTGACAGTACAACAAGGGGAAACTGTTGGTATTGTCGGGCCATCCGGTTCGGGTAAATCTACTCTGATGTCGATAATGGCGGGACTTGAACTTCCGACATCCGGCTCCGTGGAAATCGCGGGGCAAACGCTCGAAAATCTGGAAGAGGATGCGCTTGCCCGCTTTCGCCGGGCCAATGTCGGCATTGATTTCAAATAGTTTCCTCTGATCCCGACTATGACGGAGTTGGAAAATGTTGCTATTACGCAGGAGTTGG
>CALEMG010000395.1 GCA_937910835.1 uncultured Alphaproteobacteria bacterium
GCGCTGGAGGCTACTACGCGCTAGATCGCCGCCGAACTAGGGCCTAGCTATATCCGCGTCAATGCGCTTTCGCCTGGCCCAGTGATGACGCGAGCGGCGTCGGGATTATCTCATTTCGATGCCCTGATGGAAAAAGCCGCCAAAGAATCACCATTACATTCGCTCGTCTCGATCGAGCAAATAGGTGAAGCCGCCGCTTTCCTTGTTTCCGATAAATCTCGCCACATCACCGGGCAGACAATTTATGTTGATAACGGGTATAATACACTTGGTTAAGACATTCCGAAAATAGGTGTAGCTGCTGAGCATATTGATAACAAGCGAGCGAAACTACTAAACAAAAAATAACTGGGAGTATCCGCGTCTATTGGAAGTTAATGTGTATCGAAGATGACTGATCCAACGCCGAAATAGAAGATGTCCATAGATGGCAATTCCATTTGATTTGTATCGGACTTACGCTACCGCTTATGCTTGCGCCTAACCTTGAGCGTTCGCCGTACCCTGCGCCTTAAGGAAACCGGAATAAGTCGGTTGATCAATGGCGACCTGGGTGAAGACGCTTTGACGCAGATATTTCTCAAGACCGGGCGCATCCAAGGGCATTGAACCGTCGCGTAGTCCCTCGACAAGCCGCCACTGCAATTTCACGAAGTCTTCCTGGCTACCAAACAAATTCCGCAAACCCCGTATTTGCTCCGCCATATGTGACGGGCCGAGTTCAAGTTCGCGCAAAACTATATCCAGCGAATTTGATCCGACGCGAGCAAGAAAACGGGTTCGACCTTCCGTTCTGTCGGTTACCTCGCCGCGCAGGAAGTCGCGCACGCTTTGCAGCAACTCACTTGATCCGGGCATGTTGGAAGAGAAACTGTTTGGTTCTGAACTTGGGGCTTTCACAGCGCCCGGGATCAAGAGATTGACACAGTCAATCTGGCATTCAGATGTCCGCCTACCGATTGCCGGATATTCAACTCCGACAGAGGGTCGCTGTCGATACCGCTCGCCCATCCTGAGACAACCGACCGCCCACCAGAAGGAACCGAAGACTTCCCAAAATCGAACATGCTCAGGACCGACTTTCTTGCCACTTTCCACTTCATACCCGGCGAATAAATCCTCCCGCTCACCAAAGCCGCCAACCGGAAATTCGGCGCGGCCAAACCGCCAGGAATTCGTGCAGATCCAGCCGAGATCTCGCATCGGGTCACCGATATGGGCAACTTCCCAGTCGAGAACGGCCACAATACCTTCCGTCGGAGAAACAATGAGATTTCCATTCCGATAGTCGTTGTGGACGAGGCTCATAGAATAGGTATCGGGTATATTTTCAAGCAACCACCGCGCCGTAAAATCGATCATCGGCTGTGGTGTCACAAATTCCTTGTAATTATCCCACGTCTGATGAATGAAGGCTTCGGGCGTCAAACTATCGAGCTTGCCATTTAACCCTATCGTTTCGACATCGATGCTGTGTATCCGGGCGAGAATTTGTCCGCATTGAAAAGCGAGCTTTGGCCGTATCTCGGTGAATTCATCAGCGCGGGCGATTTTCGCGCCGAGTGTCTCGCCGTCGATCCACTCCATGATAAATCCGGCCCCGAGCCCATCCGCCGCTTGCAGCACGTAATAGACTTCGGGCCCAGGAACCCCAACTTTTCGCGCCTCGCTCATTAGCAAGGCCTCGACTGCAAGGCCCGGCCCGACATCAGATTCACCAACGCCCTCAGGCGCGCGGCGCATTGCGAGGACACGTACTCCCGCTTCCGTTTCCATGACGAGACGATATGTCTCCTGACTCGCGCCACCGGAGAGGCGGTTACAGGATTTCAATCGCCTGAATCCGTCAAAATGCTGTGACAGAATTCTGGCTAGGCGTTCTTCGAACGGATCACTCGAGGCTTTGATCATAGGTGGGGCCACTGCGGAATATTGCCTGTTTATTCCTGTACGCCCTTCGGCGCATTCTGCTTCATAAAGCCAAACATATAACCAGCGATGCGCCGCATCTGGATCTCGTCGGCCCCTTCCGTGATGCGATAGCGGCGGTGGTGCCGGTAAATATGTTCAAAAGCCTTGTACCGGGAATAACCCCTGCCGCCATGAACCTGCATTGCTTGATCGGCCGCTTTACAGCAGAGACGGTTCGCCGAATAATTACACATCGAAACCTTGTCTGAGACGCTGAAAGCGCCATATTCGTCCATCATCCACGCAGTCTTGTGAATAAGCGCACGAAGCATTTCGCATTGTGTCTGCAGTTCGACGAGCGGGAACTGGATTGCCTGATTGGTTGCCAGTGCCTTGCCAAAAGGTTTGCGTTCTTTCGCATATGCAACCGCTTCATTGATACAATATTGCGCCGCGCCGAGACTGGACGCCGCCTGGCGGATTCTGTTTTCGTTGAAAAAATGCTGCACAACCTGCAGACCGCGGCCTTCTTCTCCTAAAATTGCACTATGCGGTACCCTGACATTTTTCACAGATACATGAGCGTGGTCCGTTGGCATGTTGAAAGTCCAGAGATATTCCTCGACCTTGAAGCCTTCCATATCCGTCGGTACCAGAAAACAAGTGATGCCATAGCCTTCACCCGCCTCGCCGGAAGTACGCGCGAATATAAGGTCATGGCTGGCGGTATGCACGCCTGTATTCCATGTTTTCTCGCCATTTATGATCCAGTCATCCCCGTCGCGGACAGCTGTCGTCTCCATATGCGTGGCGTCCGATCCGTGATTGGGCTCGGTAATGCCAAAGGCGAACCGCCGTCGTCCCTGCAACAAATCCTCAACCCATTCGCTCTTTTGCGCATCTGATCCATAGGCCAGCATAAGGAGTACGCCGACATTGTTGCCGACGATGGAATGTTCATTCTGCAGATCGTTATGTAGCCCTAGACCCTTCGTCGCGAAATGCTCGCGGATCACGGCCATGCCGAGATTAGTTCCGTCCTGCCCACCGTATTCTTTCGGAAGCGGATAGCGAAAATGGCCGTTTTCATCGGCTAGGCGCTTCGCTTGATACAGCAGTTGTTCCCACTCTTCGCTCGGCAATCCGTCCCGATCCCAATCGGTCCGCGCATCCTCGCGACGATGGTCGAAAAAACGAATATTGTCGTCCTTCATCTCCAATGGCTTAATCTTCGTCTCAATGAAATCGTCGAGAGTTTTCAGATATTGAACCAGCTCTTCGGGTAGATTGAAATTGGTCTCGCCTGCCATAGCGCTGCCGTCCTTTTTATAGTTGATTTTTTGAACGCAATTCAGCTTAGTCGTAAACCCGTGTAAATCAATGACGAAAATGACTCCACGGTATTCCGCCGGGGTTAAATAATGGCTTTTGCAGATGTTGTCGTCTATGGACGCAATCTTTCTTCATTTCTTGATGCCCAATCATTTTTCTCTGGCAATGCTATCTTTTGCATATTTCTTTTTCAATGCCTCGAACCCCGTGATCACATCGAGAAGCTCGTTGGTTATTTCGGACTGGCGCGCGGACTGGACGGCCTGAAGCATTTCCTCATGGCGCTCGTCAATGGCCCGTTCCGCCTGCTGCATAAGAGAGAGTCGAGCGGCATTCTCCGTCGCGATGGCCTCTGCGGCGGCGCGGAAAAGGCTGGCAAAAAGATGATTGCGGATCAACGCCGTGAAAATCGCAGCGTCGTCCATCATCAGGATCGGCAAGGACCGGGATTCCCAAGGCCGTTTCGCAAGGTCCGTCAGGAACGTGGGCGAGAGCGGCAGCAAGTTTTCGGTCACCGGCGCCTGCAGTTCGTGGCCGCTCCGCTGCATATAGGTCAACGTTAGCGCAATCTCGTTCTTCTGGGCAAGCGCGCGATACTCATCCAGCGCAATCAAAATCTCCCCCGCCAGCCGGCCGATGCCATCGGGAGAGGCTGGTGGTGTAAAGCGAACTGAAACGTCAAGTCCAAGGCCGCTCAGCGCATCCTCCATTTGTGCCCCAACAGCAAGGATATGCCATTCATCTGTTTCCACATGCGTCTTGGCGGCAGCAGCAATGGTCTCGTTATATCCGCCGCAGAGTCCATGGTCCGAGCCGAATACCAAGGCTATTTTCGGGGAATGGCTAGCTACGCCCGCCATCGTCTCTGGCAGCAGAGCGGACTTTGCAAAGATCTGCAGCCCCTGCAGAATGGTTTCATGATAGGCTTTGATCGAGGCCGCGGCGCGGTCATAAGGAGCGGCGTTCACGACAGAGAGCGTCTTCATCGTCCGCACGATACCGCGGATGCTTTGCAAGGTCGCCATGCGATGGTTTAACGCTTCAAGGGTCTGTACCATCACCCTCCCCTATTTCAAGGCTACCAAGCGCGTCCCTGGCGAGTTCGAGAATGGCCTCCTTGTCTTCTTTTTCGAGCTTTTCAAATGCCATGATCCTCTCTGCCACCGGGCCAAGCCGGGTCCGTGCCGCCGCGCGCAACGCCGTCATTGCCGCCGCCATTCCCGCTTCGGGAATGCCATCAAGCAAACCGTTCATTGCAGCCAGCAGGATTGTCAGCTGCTCCAGCGCAGGGATCGGATCGCGTTCGGGCTGCCGGAGAGCCCCTCGAACTGCGCTCCCTCGCGTCAGGCGTTTCTTCGTCTCATCATCCAGGCGTGTGCCGAACCGAGCGAAACTTTCCAGCTCCTCGAATTGCGACAGGGTCACCCGGATATTTCCGGCGACTTCCCTAAACGCGGGGCTCTGCGCTTTGCCGCCGACGCGGGAAACGGATTTCCCAAGATCAACGGCAGGAAACTGGTTCTTCTGGACCAGATGGGGTGATAGATAGATTTGGCCGTCAGTGATAGAGATCAGGTTGGTCGGGATATAGGCAGAGAGGTTGCCAGCCTGGGTCTCAATGACTGGAAGCGCTGTCAGCGACCCGCCGCCATGCGCCGCTGAAAATTGCCCGGCCCGCTCTAGCAGGCGAGCATGAACATAGAAGATATCGCCGGGATAGGCCTCCCGTCCCGGCGGTCGGCGCAGCAGTAGGGAAAGCTCCCGGTAGGACTGGGCGTGGCGCGTGAGATCGTCATAAATGACCAGGACATCGCGCCCATGGTCGGAAAAATACTCAGCCATTGTTGTCGCCGCATATGGCGCAATATAGCTCAGCCCCGGCGTTTCCTCACCGCTCGTCACCATGACAATAGTATTTTCCATCATCGCGCTGTCTTTAAGCGCGCCAATCACCCGCGCAACAGCATCGCCGCGCTGACCGATTGCGCAATAGATGCAGATCACGTCGGTCGTCGCCTGATTGAGGATGGCATCGACGGCGATTGAGGTCTTGCCGGTCTGGCGATCGCCGATAATCAGCTCGCGCTGTCCCCTTCCGATCGGCACCGCCGCGTCAATCGCTTTGAGGCCAGTCGACAGCGGGCGGGTAATCTCAACGCGAGAGAGGATGGCCGGGGCGTCCGCTTCCACAGGTCGCGACTGCACTCCCGTTATCGGTCCAAGATCATCCAGCGGCTCTCCCAGAGCATCGACAACCCGGCCCAGTAGCTCCTCGCCCACCGGCACGCTCACCACCTTGCCCGTCCGACGCACATCGTCGCCGACAGCAACATTATCTGAAGGCCCCACCAGGATGCCCCCTAGCCGCGCCGGCTCAAGATCGAAAACAATGCCTTTCACGCCAGACGCGAAAACCAACAGTTCATCCGAAAGCGCCCGGCCAAGGCCAGATACCATGGCAATCCCCGCACTCACCTCCAACACCTTGCCAATCTCGACGACAGCAGGCTGTGGTGCCGGACCGGATATTAGCTCATCGATAAGGGTAAGAGCGTCCGGACCAGCCGGGTCTTTGGCTCCAGGCTGTTTCATGATCCACCATTTCGATGCGGCGTTTGTGTCGCCAGACGCTCGTCCAGCATTCCCTCAAGCCCGTCGATATAACTCTCAATCGTCCAGCCGATGCGCGCACCACCGAGTTGCAGGGTGACACCTAGGGATTGCGTTCTGTCCGTCTCGAACGTCAGCGGCACATCCACGACGAGCTTGTGAAAACTTTTCGTAAACCGGGCGCGGCTTTTTTCCGGCAGGGTGAAGCTGGTCAGGACAACGGCTTTTTCGCTTGTCCCGGAGGCTGCCTGAAGTTCCTGCCCAAGCTCGGGCAGCCGGCCTTCAAGATGGGCAACGATGTGATCTTCCAGCGCGGCGTTTGAGAGATCGTTAAGAACCTTGCGGGTCAGCGACAGGATGGCGCCTGCGCCCGCCGCCTTGAGATCGGCAGCATAGTCTTCCTTCATCTTCACCATCTCCAACTGCCACTTCGCCCGATCCGCATCAATAAGGCTCTGTGTCTCGGCTTCGAGCTTCTCCCGCTCCTCTGTTGCTTGCGTACGGGCAGTTTCAAGGAGTTGGGACTTTTGCGCGTTCAGCTTTTCACGCTCGTTCCGGTATTCAGTTTCTGCCGACTGTGCCTTTTCCGATGCGGCCTTTGCCTCGGCAACGCGCCGAGAAATTTCCGCCTCGCGCGCATCAATCCCATCGAGTATCGGCCGGTAGAGGAAGCGCTTGAGCAGCCAGACCAGAATGAGAAAGTTGGCGAGCTGTGCCGCAATCGTGACCCAATCGATCGACATGTACTAGCTACCCGCGGCTTTTGCGGCGGCAAGCGCCGCGTTCCAGAAGGGATTGGCAAAAATCAGGATCATCGCCACAACAAAGCAATAGATGGCTGTCGATTCAATCATCGCGAGGCTGACGAAAAGCGTTCGTGACAGGGTGCCCGCCGCGTCCGGTTGCTGGGCAATGGAGTTCAGCGCCTGCGCCGCCGCACGAGCTTCACCAAGAGCCGGTCCGAGGGCGCCGAATGAAACAGTCAGGCCAGCAGTGAAAATCGATACGGCTGCAATAATCGCAAGGTCAGTCATTCATTCCTCCTTTTTTGATTTCAGTTTCGCATCGCCTTCCGTTGTGGCGGCGATATAGACCGTGGCGAGTACGGCAAAGATATAAGCCTGGATCAAACCGGTGAGCAGCGCCAGCATATCCATCACCACCGGGAAGAAAAACGGGGCGACACCAAGCAGGATGGCGGCGATGACCGCGCCGCTCATGATGTTGCCATAGAGACGGACGGCAAGCGCTAACGCCCGCGAAAATTCGCTAATAATATTAAACGGCAACATGACGAAAGAAGGCTCGATATAGCGCTTTAGATACGTCCCGATGCCCTGGCGCGCAATGCCAAACACGGGCACGGCAATGAAGACCGAAAAGGCGAGCGCGGCGGTGGGGGAGACTGCCGCCGTCGGTGGTTCAACTCCCGGCACGACCAGA
>CALEMG010000396.1 GCA_937910835.1 uncultured Alphaproteobacteria bacterium
CATGTTCAAGTTGCTCAACCCGTTATTCGATTGATCCGTCAACGATCGGTCCGGAAGGACGCGCAGTCAAATGTGCCAAATGCGGCCATAAATGGCGCGAGTTCCCTCCGGAAGACACGCCAAAGAAAGTGGCTGCCGAAGCTATGCCCGAAAAACCGGAGGCAGAGGCTCCTGCCGCTGCGCCGGATCAGGGGATGAGCATCGAACAGATGACCGCGGCGCAGGCCGGTGCTCCGGTAAATGTCAAATCCGGAAGGAAGCGGCGTTGGATCGCCTGGGTTCTCCTCCTCCTGGTGTTGGCGGTACTTATTTGCGGCGCTTATTTCGGTCGTAACTACATTGTACAAATTTGGCCTGGCTCCGCTACCGCCTATCAGTATCTGCAGATCGATGTAGATACTCAGAATGTACTCGGGCTTGAAATACATGATTTGAAAACAAAGTCGGTATTGCAGGATGGTGTGACGACGCTGACCGTGTCGGGGGTCATTAAAAATGTTACCGAGAGCCCGCAACCGGTGCCGCGTATCAAGGTTGCACTCATCGATGAGAAGGGGCAAAGCGTTTATAGTTGGACAACAACAGTGGAGGATCCAGAGGTTCCGCCTTGGAGTCAGATCGAATTCTCCAGCAGTATGAACCAGCCACCGGAAGAGGCAAAGAATGTCAAGGTCGATCTGGTCGACCCTGAGAACTAGATCCGCTCATATCTGTTGTTTAAAAACAGGCGGAGACTAATCGCTTTTTTGAAAGGACCACCATGAGTACCGCCGAGGCGAAATCAGATATTGAAATCCTGTTTGCGAGTGCGGATATCGCCAAGCGCAATGAAGAACTGGCGGAAGAAATTGCCAAATCCATGGGGTCGGATATTCTGGTCATTGCCGTGCTGAAGGGAAGCTTTGTGTTCGCTGCGGATCTGATCCGGGCGTTGCATCATGCCGGCGTCAAACCGCAGATTGATTTTATGGCGCTTTCCTCCTACGGCGATAAAACCGTCAGCAGTGGAAATGTGATGATTACCCGGGATATCGTGGATACGGTCAAGGGCCGCAAGGTATTGCTGATCGACGATATTCTTGAATCTGGCCGGACCATGGCCTTCGCGACACAAGAACTTCTTGAGCGCGGGGCGGATACGGTAAAAACCTGCCTGATGCTGGACAAAAAGGGAAAAAGAGTCTCGGGGTTCGAGGCAGACTTCGTGGGTTTCGATTGTCCCGATTTGTTTGTTGTCGGCTACGGGCTTGATTACGCTCACTATTACAGAGAGCTCCCTTATATAGGCTATATCGTCAAGCATTGAACGGAATATACAGATGGCGCGGATACTGATTGCAGAGGATGAGGCCGCTCTTCGGGAGTTTATTAGCCGGGCCCTGACTCATCATGGGCATGATATCGTCGCTGTGGAGGATGGCGCAGAGGCGCTGGCGACCCTGCAAAGGGGGGAGGCGTTTGACCTCCTGCTTTCAGATATCGTGATGCCGGTTATGGATGGCATTGCGCTCGCACTCAAAGTGACCAAGGATTTCCCCGATCTCAAGGTTCTCATGATGACGGGATACGCCGCCGAGAGACAGAGAGCCTATAATCTTGAGATGCTGATCCATGATGTCATCGCAAAACCTTTTACGCTTGATGAGATATGCGAAAAAGTCAGGGAGGCATTGACAAGTGATCGAGCGGTCCTGAAACCTGCCACGACAAGCGATGAAGGGCTTCGGCCAAAAAAATAGCCGCTCCTTTCCCGTTCCGACTTCCTGAGACCGATACCGGGCGGATTTTGCTGAAAATCCCGCCTCTCCCTTCCTTTTTGTTAAGATTTTTGCGCTAACTTTCTGCTGAATTAAGCCGCGCTCTTACTGGCATTAAGGAAATATCTGTGACCGTCGAACGTGTAGTGATGTTTTTTCTGCTTTGGCTGACCTGTTTTGTGATCCTGCCGGTGCAGCTCGCGTCAGCGCCCAATGTCTTTCAGCCAGAGGGACCGGATGCGTTTATGCGTTTGGAACGGGTAAATATATTGGTGGAGACTGGCGACTGGTATGCTGGTCATATTGCCCGGGCGGGCGGCGAAAAAGGGGCGGATATTCACTGGACGCGGCCGATGGACCTGCTCATTCTCGGTGCGGCGGCGCCGTTAATGCCCTTTATGAGCACTCCCGATGCGATCGAAATGGCGGGTGTCGTATTGCCGGCATTGATGTCACTATTGCTTGTTCTAGTCTGCATATGGGCGGTTATGCCGTTAATGCAGCCGGGTAACTTATTCTCGATCATTATTCTTCTCGCCGTTCAGCCGGTTATTCAGAACTATTTTCATATCGGACGGGCCGATCATCATATGGTGCTGGCGATGTTGACCGGCGCTGTTCTGGGCTGCCTCATACGGCTTAATCTGCATCGTGGGCCATCCCGACTTGCGTTGATCGGCGGAATGTTGAGCGGGCTTGGGCTTTGGATCAGCCTTGAATTTCTGGTTGTCTTCGTTCCCGTGACCCTGGGTCTTGGCCTTTGCTGGCTTGTTTGGGGTAAAAACTGGCAAAGCGCCAATCGTGACTTTGCGATGGGGGCATTGATATTATGCACTTTGGCGATGGCAGTTGATGTCGCGCCTGAAAACTGGTTAGTTGCGCGCTATGACCGGATGTCCATTGCCCAGCTATTTCTGGTGGCGTGTCCAGTTCTCTTCTGGTCCGCCATTGTTGGCTATTTTGGTCACTTAGGTAAGATGGTTCATCGATTAGCTGGGACGATGCTGTTTGGGGCGATATGCCTTGCTTTGATCCTTTGGTATTTTCCGAACCTTCTGGTTGGACCCTTGGCTGAGGCGGATCCCCGCATCGGATCGATTTGGTATGATAAAGTAAGTGAAATGCGGCCCTTGCTCGAAAGCCCGCGTCAGACAATTCTCTATTGCCTGCTGCCTTTTATCGGTATCGTGTATGGTGGCTTCGTTCTATTTGGAACAAACGACTTGGCGCGCCGCCAAATGTGGGTCCGGTTGCTGCCCGTCCTGCTCTTTACGGGTGCCTTGGCGCTATTTCATCAGCGCACTTCCCTCTATCTCGCTGTTGCTGGCGTGATCGCGGCCGGGCCGCTTCTGGAATATATGCTGAACCGAGTCAATGCCCGCTACAGCGGGTGGAAGAAAAGTGCGACGGGACTTTTGGTGCGTGCGGCGGTCATTCTAGGGCCGTTCTTTCTGGCGTTGCTTGTGGGCACGGTCACAACCAGCCTGAAGTCATCAGAGGCGGTTGCGGCGGTCGAGCCCAAAGCGGCACAATGTAACATATCGGAAATAGCCGAAAAGCTCAGCGATGAAGCGTTTATTCGCGGTCGCCGCGATCTTAAGTTCGCGAATAATCTCGATTTCGGACCGGAGCTTGTTTATCGCACACCGCACCATTTTCTCGCTGTTCCGTATCATCGCAATGGCGAGACAATATTCGACACGCACGCGCTTTTGACAACTACGAATTTTTCAAGAAGCAAGGAAATTCTCGATAAATACGAAATTGACTATATCCTAATATGTCCGAATTTTTCGTCAAAATCCTATTTTCAAGAGTCAAAGTCGCCCGATATCGTCTATAATCGCCTTCTTGGTGGGGATTTGCCGAATGATCTAACGGAAATTGATGCACCACCTCCCTGGAGGCTGTTCGCGGTTAGGAATGGTGCAGAATGAACAAAACCGACCTGATCGAAAAACCAGGCATGGCGATGTCGCAACCGGTCCTTCGGCAGGCTGGGTCTCTGGCGGTCATGATCCCCTGCCTCAACGAAGAAATGACGATCGGTACCGTTGTCCGGGATTTTCGCGCTGCATTGCCGGAGGCACGAATTGTCGTCTGTGACAATGCATCGACAGATAGAACTGCTGAAGTGGCCGAAGCCGCCGGTGCAGAAGTAATATATGAGGATATGCCAGGCAAGGGTAATGCAATCCGTCGTTTGTTCTCTGATATTGAGGCGGATATCTATCTGATGGTGGACGGCGACGCGACTTATGAAGCCTCCCTCGCGCCGGTGCTGGTTGACCATCTTTTAAAGCGTCGCCTAGATATGGTTTGTGCCAAGCGTGTCGCAACGGGCCAAGCTGCCTATCGCAAGGGGCATGTGCTGGGGAACCGCATGTTCTCCGGCATTGTTGCACGGGTATTTGGCCGACGGTTCGAAGATATTCTGACAGGGTACCGGGTCTTTTCGCGCCGGTTCGTCAAGTCATTCCCGATCCTCTCCGAAGGGTTCGAGATTGAAACAGAACTCACCATTCATGCCCTTGAGCTGAATATGCCTGTCGCCGAAATTGCCAGCACTTATATCGAACGCCCGGAAGGATCGGACAGCAAGCTCAACACATTCTCGGATGGATTGAAAATCACCAAGCTGATCGTCAAGCTGATCAAGGACGAACGACCGATGACATTTTTCGGCGGATTATTTATCCTGTTCGCCGCAATGTCTGTTGTCCTTGCGATCCCGGTTGTACTGCCCATCATGGAAACGGGGCTGGTTCCCCGGCTGCCTACGGCTGTGCTATCGAGCGCCTGCATGCTTCTATCGTTTTTGTTCCTGGCTTGCGGATTTATTCTAGACTCCGTGACCCGCGGGCGGCGGGAAAGAAAGCGTATTTCCTATCTTTCCATTGCCGGACCTGCCACGATAAGAGTGGATGCCGATGGCGGGAAACGTCAGTAGAAAAATATGAGAAAGGTACGTTGATTGGCTTGAGGGTCGCGTATGCTGTTGAATGAACCGAGAGACCACGAATAAAATCAGATTTATCCTGGAAGATTTACTGCCGCCAATTCTCCGGGATTCGGTACTTTTTAAATGGGTGGCCAAGGCGGCTTGGGGAAATCATATCGTAGCTCTGGCGGAGTTTCGAAAAAACGCTCCCTTCCTGACCGAAGAGGAATATGAGGATCTCTACCGCAATCACCCTCGTGTTCATGACCTGACGGATAACTCCGAAGCCTGTATCCAGCGTATTGCAGAGGAGGTTGTTGGCCGTTCGATCTTGGATGTCGGCTGTGGTACAGGATTTTTGCTTCGGCAAATAATGGAAATCAGAAATGATACATTTGACCGGGTAATGGGAACGGATCTGATCGTGCCGGAAGAACAGACGGGTATTGAACTCGTTCCGGCGAAAATCGAGAAACTCCCCTTTTCAGACGGCGAGTTTGACACCGTGATTTGTACACATGTGATAGAGCATATTCTCAACTATCGACAGGCCATTGAAGAGCTTCGACGGGTGTGCCGAAAGAAGCTTATAATCGTCGTGCCAAGGGAGAGGGAATATCGCTATACTTTTAATCCACATTTCAATTTTTTCCCTTATCCTGAAAGTTTTTTAAGGGCAATGCAGCCGGTGCCAGAGGATTATAAATGCCTCGATATCGGGCGGGATATCTTTTATTGCGAGACAGGTGCTCAGCCTGGAGGAAGTCATGGATATAGCTAAGGATGCAGCCCTGATCATGCTGCCCCTCGTAATCGCGATAGGGCAGGTATTGTTTAAGCTCACCAGTCGCGATGTCGGCGCGGTAAACATGGCATCGCTCATGAAATTGTCGGTCAATGGATACTTTATTCTTGCCCTTGTGCTTTATGGGGCCGCGACGGTTGCCTGGGTTTATGTGCTTCGGCATTTTCCGCTTAACAAGGCATACATGTTCATGGGGCTGACATTTGTGTTCGTCCCCTTGTTGAGCTACCTGTTTCTCAAGGAGCCGGTAAATATCCGCTACCTTGCCGGGGCCGCCTTTATCATTCTCGGTATTTGGCTCGCTAGAGCCGCCTGAGAATTACAAAACCTTGAAGAACTGGTAGAACACCACGCAGCCTGCGGCGGCGATGGCAACGCCATAAGGGAGCTGCAAGCCGAGTGCAGTGCCGGTTTGGAGAAGCGGTGCTGGCTTTTTCAAGATTTTTACGAAGAACCAGTCTATCCCGTTCGATATCGCCGGGTTGCGCGAAAGAATGATAGGCAGAACATAAACAAGGGCCAGAGCACCGCCCGCGAGGCAGGTCATTAACAGCAGAAGTACCAGATGATCCGGGCCCGCCCAGAGTGCTATTGCTGCGAGCAACTTGACATCGCCGCCGCCCAGCCAGCCAAGCGCGAAAATCATAATCCCGACAACGAGAACGCCCATGCCGCACAGCAGATGCCAGGGAAGGTTGGACCAGTCCCCGGCGATTGTCGCCTGTAGCAGATAGAGCGCAGCGATGATCAGGGGGAGTAAATTCGGAATTCGGCGAGAGAACACGTCCCATAGCGCGGCTACAAGAACCAGACCACCGGCTGACATCATCAGGACAGGCATGTATACACCCTTTAAAGGCAAAGCTGTAAGATTGCCCCTAATTCTAACCGTCAGTTATTAGCATATGGTTAAGGAAATCTGTTGCACCGTAGGCGCAACAGGGATGAACGTATAGATTGGCGCACCCGACACGATTCGAACGTGTGACCTCTGCCTTCGGAGGGCAGCGCTCTATCCAGCTGAGCTACGGGTGCTGAAATGAGAACCCTGCTATAGCCCAAGCGATCCGCTGTTGCAATGGTTTTAGGGTACTGCCCTAAGCTAAAGCCTATATTGTCAGTGGCCGCGCTTCAGCCGGTCTATCTTATCTTTGTTCTCGGCCCTCTGGCGATTGGCCGTTACCGTTGTTGCCAGATCGGCGTCATGAGGCTCCGTCAGGTTCTTCTTGAGATTCGCCTCCCCTTTTGCGCGCAGACGGCGGCGTAGGGTTTTTCTCTGAAGACGTTCAATATCCGCTTGCATTGACATGAAATTCTCCTTTTAAATATTATTAATTTCTCATGTACAATGTAGCTCGGATTAGTCTTGATGCCAATTAATTCTCAGAAAATCCTTCTGGCCGTGCCGGCCTTTTAAGGAAAGTCAACTTTCCGGCCGTTCTTGACGACCAGGCGATGGTTCTTTTTCGCAGCGGCCATCAGGATATCCTCCGTCGGATTGCCGTTCACGATAAGCATGTCTGCTTTGAAACCGGATTTGATCTGCCCCCGCTTATCGAGTTGCATCAGGTTGTGGGCAACCGAGGTTGCGCTGTTAAGGGCGTCGACAGGCGTCATGCCGCAATCGACCATATAGGCCATTTCCATTGCATTTTCGCCATGCAGGTTGAAGGGGGTACCCGCATCCGTGCCCATCGCGATCTTACCGCCAGCTTTATAGAACATTTTAAAGCTTTCTTTGTGTTTTTCGAACACGCGGCGTGAATTATCCACGACATAATCAGCGATC
>CALEMG010000397.1 GCA_937910835.1 uncultured Alphaproteobacteria bacterium
GCGATCGGCACCACTGCTTGCGGAATGCCTCGCTGGCCTTCCCCCTTCTCTGATTCAAACGGCCGGGTTCGCCCCCCTCCAGGATGAGGCAATTGCCTATGCGGAACGTATGAACAAGGAAGGGAGCAACGCAAAGCACACCCATTATGAAGGTATGGTCCATGGCTTTATAAATCTCGGTAGCGTGATCGACAAATCGACGGACTGCGTCAATGAAGGGGTCGCTGCTCTCCGCGAAGCCTTTTCCAAATAGCCACAAAAAAAAGGGGCCATACGGCCCCTTTTTCGTTCGTATATACTAAAGCTTTAGCGCCAACCGACACGATCAAAAATCTTGACGGCTTCTGCCTGAGCATCCGCAACTTTATCAAGGCCAACCTCATCTGCCTTGAACTCGCCCCAGCTTTCAACCGTTTCATCCAACTCAACGCCGGGTTTAACCGGAAACTCATAGTTAGTAGAAGCATAAAATTCCTGTGCCTTGGTATCGGAAAGATACTCGATCAGCTTAATGGCAGCTTCCTTATTTTTCGCTGATTTCGTATCGCCCGCGCCGGAAATATTGAAATGCGCGCCTCGTCCGTCCTGGTTCTGCCAAAACAGGGTAACTTTTTCAGCTGCCTCTACTTGTTTTGCATCGTCGGAATTCTGCATGGCGCCATAATAATAGGTATTGGCGATGGCGATATCGCATTCGCCCGCTGCAACCGCCTTGATCTGATCGCGGTCGCCGCCCTGCGGTTTACGCGCGAGATTATCTCTAATTCCCTGTGCCCATTTTTCCGCAGCCTCCGGTCCATTGTGAACGACCAATGACACCAACAAAGACTGGTTATAGGCATTGCTAGAGGAACGGACACATATACGACCCTTCCATTTCGGATCCGCCAGATCTTCGTAAGTTGACAACTCGGAGGGCTTTACGCGATCTTTCGAATGAAACAGAACACGGCTTCTCGCAGAAAGACCGAACCATTCTCCGTTGGGATCACGGTAATGCGGCGGAATATTTGCGTTCAACTTTTCCGAAGTAACCGACTGCAGAACGCCTGCTTCCTTATGGGCCGCGATACGGCTGATATCAACCGTTAGAACAACGTCCGCCGGGCTGTTCATTCCTTCGGATTTCAAACGCTCTAACATGCCTTTTTTAGCGAAGACAACATTCACTTTAATACCCGTATCCTTCTCGAACTCGTCGAGAATCGGACGGATCAGGCTCTCCTGACGTGTGGAATATAGATTTACTTCTTCTGCCGAAAGCGCAGGCGTCGCGATGGACGTCAGGGCAACAGCCGCTAAAGCGAAGGGCGCAGTAAATTTCAAGCGCATATTGGATCCTCATCGATAATGAATATTATTCTCAATTAGAAGCGGAGTCTTAAACTGGAAATGGGGAAATTGCAAGTCATTCTGACTTTCAATATCATCAAAATCTTACGTTAAAAAAACGGAGGCAAAATGCCTCCGTCTAATGTTCAAGAGAATGAAAACGTTGGCTTCTATCAAAAGGTTCGACAGTAATCCCGTCAAGCTACCTCTTTTAATACCGTTCGCAAGGTATCAAAAATCTGATCAATATGGCTTTTTTCAACGATCAACGGCGGCGATAAAGCAATGATATCGCCCGTCGTCCGGATCATGAGACCTTTTTCGTAGCATTTAAGGAATGCTTCATATGCCCGCGCGGTGGGCTTGCCGGGAATGGGCTCCAGCTCAATCGCACCAATCAAGCCGAGGTTACGCAAATCAACGACATGGGGCACATCTTTAAGCGAGTGCACAGCTTCTTCCCAGTAGGGCGCAATCTCGTTCGCCCGCTCAAAAAGGCCATCCTCTTTATAGCAATCAAGCGTCGCGAGGGCGGCTGCGGCGGCGACCGGATGGCCGGAATAGGTGTATCCGTGGAAAAGCTCGATCATATTGTCCGGGCCGCTCATAAAGGCATCGTAGATCCCTTTCGAACAGACAACCCCGCCCATCGGGATGGTGCCGCTGGTAAGTCCTTTCGCGAGCGTCACAAGATCGGGCTTCACGCCGAAGAAGTCAGTCGCAAAGGGTGCTCCAAGCCGACCAAAGCCCGTGATCACCTCATCGAAGATAAGCAGGATACCATGCTTGTCACAAATTTCCCGAAGTCGTTCCAGGTAGCCCTTGGGCGGCAGGATAACGCCGGTGGACCCAGCAACCGGTTCAACGATAACCGCTGCAATGGTGGAGGCATCATGCAATGTCACGAGCCTTTCAAGTTCATCCGCGAGTTCCGCGCCATGCTCTGGCTGGCCGCGTGTGAAAGCATTCTTTTCCGGCAGATGGGTGTGCGGGATGTGATCCACCCCCGTCAGCATAGTGCCGAACGTCCGCCGGTTTGCGACAATCCCGCCGACGGAAATACCGCCAAATCCGGTCCCGTGATACCCCCGCTCCCGCCCGATCAGCCGGGTCCGGGTCCCATCGCCGCGCGCACGATGTTACGCCATCGCGATTTTAAGCGCGGTATCGACCGATTCCGAACCGGAATTAGTAAAAAACATATGATCCAGGCCGCTTGGAAACATCCCCGTGACGCGGGCGGCCAGTTCAAAAATTTTCGGATGCCCCATCTGGAATGCCGGCGCATAGTCCATTTCCGCAATTTGCTGACTGACGGCATTGACGACCCGTGGATCTCCATGACCCGCGTTGCGACACAAGAGACCCGCAGTACCGTCAAGGATCGATTGACCCTCCGC
>CALEMG010000398.1 GCA_937910835.1 uncultured Alphaproteobacteria bacterium
TCTATGGCCCGCCTTTCGTGCATGATCTCGACAAGGGCCGCCGTTACGGCACGCTCACGGATTTCGAGAATTTCGTGAAGCTCGCCTATATGGCGCCCGCCATGCATCATTCTGGCGGCACGGTCTGTGAGCCAGTCGACCTGCCCGTCAACAAACGGCATTTCGACATGGTCTACAGCCATATCAAATATTCCGACATACCCTTTATGGGGTCCGTCACCGCACCGGAACGAGCGCAGGACAGTGTCGATATGGCCTCCCTCGTCTTCGGGGAGGAGTTCGTGCAGAACAATTGCGTGATGCTGAACCTGATCAACGCCAACTCCCCCATGACATATGACGCGACCATGCTGGGCGCGCTCAAGACCTATGCGGCGAATAATCAGGCCTGCGTCGTCTCCCCCTTTATCCTCTCCGGCGCGATGAGCCCGGTTTCGGGTGCGGGCACGCTGTCTCAACTGCTGGCCGAGGCCATGGCGGGATGTGCGCTTACCCAAATCATTAAGCCCGGCACGCCTGTTGTCTTCGGCACTTTCGTGAGTTCAATCTCCATGCAGTCGGGCGCGCCAACCTTCGGGACACCAGAGAGCAGCCTCGTTCTGAATGGCGCCGCACAGCTTGCACGGCGCTTGAACCTCCCGTTCCGCTCCGGCGGATCGTTCACGGCCTCAAAGTTACCGGATGCGCAGGCCGCCTATGAAAGCGCGCAGACACTGCTGATGACGCTCCTCTCCGGGGTTAATTTCTCCCTCCATGCGGCGGGCTGGCTGGAAGGCGGGCTCTGTTCGTCTTACGAAAAATTTGTCATGGATATCGATCAATGCGCAATGATGGAAGTGCTGGCCCGCGGGATTGACGTCAGTGAGAACGGCCAGGCCATGGACGCGGTGCGCGAGGTTGGCCCCGGCGGGCATTTCCTCGGCTGCGCCCATACCCAGGCGAATTTCGAAAATGCCTTCTACCGCTCCCGCGTGGCGGACAATAATTCGGTCGAACAGTGGCAGGCAGATGGCTCAAAAGACACCGCAACACGGGCCAATGCCGTCTGGAAGCAGATGCTGGCCGATTATCAGGCCCCGGCACTCGATGAAGGGATTGACGGGGCACTGCAGGAATTCATGACGAAACGCAAAGCGTCCTTTCCCGATTCCAATACCTAACGGTCGGCAGTAAAGGCCCCGCCAAAGGCAAAGCGGCTGCCCGGGTGATAGAGGCGCACAGTGGTGATCATCTCGTCCCCGGCGTAGGTATGCCGCTCCAGCGTTAAGACCGGCTCTCCTTCCTCTAGCTGCAACAACCGGCGTTGCTCTCCCGTTGGGATGTCGGCACTAATGCGGTGGTCTGCGCGACTATAGGGCATGGTCCTGATCAAAAAACCGCTCGGCGTCTCGTCCGAAAAGTCCTGATCGATGAAGTCCGGGACGAGCGACGGATTGACGTAGCGTTCCTCCAGTTCCACCGGCACGCCATTCTCGAAATGCAGCATCAGGCAGTGATAGAGACGCGCGCCTTGACCCGCCATCAGTTCCTTTAACTCCGCCGGTATGGCAATCTCCCTCAGGCTCAGAAGTTCCGCGCTATGCTCTCCGCCACGGCCAGAAATTTCCGCCGCAATATTGCGGATCTCCAAAAGCCCTGATTCGAGCTTGCTCGGCGCGACAAAGGTGCCTGAACCCTGCCGCCGCGCCAAAACGCCTTCCTGCGTCAGTTCACGCAACGCGCGATTGATCGTCATGCGAGAAGCATCCAGTTCCGCCACAAGCGCATGTTCGGTCGGAATCCGGTCGCCCGTCCGCCATTCGCCGCTACCGATCTTGCGGAGAATCAAATCCTTGATCTGCTGATAGAGCGGGTTGGAGTTCTTTATCCTGAGGTCGTTTATATTATTCATTCTTAGCCCAAATATCAGTACCCGGCGGCGAGTTCCTTCATGACACGGCGGAAGCGATGAGCAATTGCCTCCTCCTCCGCATGGTGGCGCTCCCGAATCACTAGTTGGCCATTAAC
>CALEMG010000399.1 GCA_937910835.1 uncultured Alphaproteobacteria bacterium
GCATCAACACTTACGGCTATGTCAGCGGCAACCCGGTGAATTATGCGGATCCGACGGGTGAGTTTGCCTGTGGAGGTGTCTGTATTGCCGTGGTCGGTGCCGCAGTTGGTGTGGGAATTGACTATCTCTTGGAGCTGCATGAAAACAATTGGGAGCCGGAATGCGTCGATTTAGTTAAATTCGCTAAGGACGAAGCGCCATGGTTACTGCTGCCTGTGGCGGCTAAAGGTGTAAAATACGCTAAAACATTTTGGAAAGCGGCAAAGAAGCCGCCATTTTGGTCATCAAGTAAATCGCGTAACGCAGTGGAAAATGCATATGATCATTATAAGAAGCATGGAAAGCAGTTCCCTGAATATGAAAATGCCAGCCAATATGTAAAAGGGGCACAGAAATTCACCAGTAACCCTCCAAAAAGTACGTTAACTAAATCACGCCCAAATGGTGATAAACTACTTTATGATCCTAAATCGAATACGTTTGCGGCAAAAAATTCTCTCGGTGCCCCGAAAACAATGTTTCGGCCGACGGGAAAAAGTAAATATTGGAACAATCAATAAGGTTTAATTATGAAATATGCTTGTCCATGTTGTAGTTACTTGACCTTTGACGAAATGCCTGCGGGTTCTTTTGATATATGCCCTGTGTGTTATTGGGAGGATGATCCGGTTCAAAGTAAAGATCCAAACTTTGTTGGTGGAGCGAATGGAGTAAGCCTGATTGAAGCCAAAGCTAATTTCTTGAAATTTGGCGCAGTGAAAAAAGAGTGCCAACGCTATGTTAGGCAGCCATTGCCGGAGGAAGTGCCAAAATGATCGTCGGTCTTTGCCGACGCGATCAGGCTGGTCTCCAATGACGGGGAGGAGATGAACTTCGTCCACCCTGATCATCTCGGCGCGCCGCAGAAGATGACGGATGTGGATCGCAACATCGTCTGGGACGCGAGCGCACCGAACCCTTCGGGGAGGAGGACAGCCTTATCGGCTCCGCCGCCAACGACAACCATCCTCAAGCCGCGCCTTCCGCCTCAAGTTCTTCCGTGAGCGCGAGCCATTTTCTTCCGCCTCGGCGCGTTTCGTCTTCTTTTTAGGTCCCTAGAGGGTGGATTTGCGGGTGATCATGTCAATGTTGGCGGCGAAGGCCTCGAAAAGCGCCGGATTGAAGGCCTGCGCATTTTCCCGCATGAGCAAGATGGCGTCCGTCTGGGTCAGGCCCTTGCGGTAGGGCCGGTCGGAGTGGATCGCATCGAAGAAATCGCAGATGCGGCCGATCTGGGCGATTTCGGGGATATCGTCCTTGAGGAGGCGGTCCGGATATCCCGTGCCATCGTAATTCTCGTGATGATAGCGGATGATATCTTTGACAAGTTCCTGGTTGCCGGGTTTAAAGTAATCCAGGCAGTCGAAATCCGTAAGAACATGGGTCTGGATCAAGGCCCGTTCTTCCTCAGATATTTTACCCGGCTTTTCAAGCATGGTGATGGGTATGCTCAGCTTGCCCGCATCATGCAGGCAGGCACAAAATCCGAAACGGCTCGCGTCATGCTCCGAATAGCCGAGAATGCTACTGAGTTCCCGGACCTGCAGGCCCTGCCGGACCGAATGCTCCATAGTCCAGTGAGAAAAAGCCTTGAAGCTGTCGAGCATGGTTCGCACCACCAGACGCTCGGACAGTGATGCATTGGCACCGCTTGTCAGATAGTCGATTGCTTCCGCGTATTTGTTGTTAGCGGAAAAGCCATGACGCGGAGTTTCCGCGATATGCGATAGCTGTGTCATCAATACTTCCACTAGTAGGAAGTGTTTACAAATAATCGCATACCGTTAATAAAAAACTAATAGGTAGCTATCAGATACATATATAATAAATTTACGTGTGGTGAAATGTCGCACCCTGAGGCGATGCGGAATTACGTCGCGCCTTGCGCTTCCAGCTCTTCCGTGAGCGCGAGCCATTTTTCTTCTGTGCTGGCGAGGTCCGCTTTCAGGCGGCCAATGGCGTCGGTGAGCTTTGCTTGATGCTCTGGGCCCTTGTCGTAGGTGGCAGGGTCGGCGAGTTCCGTTTCCAGCTTCTTCTGCCGGGAAGAGAGGTCCTGCATGGCCTTCTCAAGGCGGGTGACCTCTTTGCGCTTCGGGGCGAGGGCGGCACGGGCGGCGGCGCGGGCTTTGCGTGCCTCTTTCCCCGACAATTTCGGCTGCCCCGGCGCGGTGTCATTCTTGCGGCCGTTGCTGCCACCACGCGCCGCGTCGAGCACTTCCTTCTTGTAATCCTCGATATCGCCATCATAGGCATGCACACCGCCGTCCTTCACCAGCCAGAGCCGGTCGGCGACGAGGCTGACAAGATGCGGATCATGGCTGATGAGCAGGACCGCGCCCTCATACTCGTTGAGGCCCTGGATCAGCGCTTCGCGGCTATCCACATCGAGATGGTTGGTTGGCTCGTCGAGGATCAGCAGATGCGGTTTCTCCTCCGCGATCAGGCAGAAGTTGAGCCGCGCTTTCTCGCCGCCCGAGAGCTGCTTCACCGCCGTGTCGGTTTTCTGTCGGGAAAAGCCAAACTGGCCGAGGCGGGCACGCACCTTGGATTCTTGCGCATTTTCCATCTTCGCGGCGAGATGCTGATAGGCGGTTTCATTCTCATGCATCTCGTCAAGCTGATGCTGCGCGAAGAAGCCGATTTTCAGCTTGTTCGATTTCTGCATCCGGCCGGTTTCGGGCGCGAGCCGGTTGGCGAGCAGTTTCGCGAAAGTCGATTTGCCGTTGCCGTTGGAACCAAGAAGCGCGATCCGGTCATCCATATCAATGCGCAGGTCGAGGCCGCGCAGCACGGGCTTGCCGGGTTCATAACCGACGGCGCAATGCTCCATCGTGATGATGGGAGAAGAGAGCGGCTCCGGCGCGTGAAACGTCAGGCTCGCCGTATGTTCATCGACAATACCGACGACCGGCTTCATCTTTTCCAGCATCTTCACGCGGCTCTGTGCCTGACGCGCTTTCGATGCCTTGGCGCGGAAACGATCGACGAAGCTCTGCAGATGCTTGCGCTGTGCTTCCTGCTTACGGGCCATGCCAGCCAAGAGCTCCATCTGCTCGCGGCGGGTTTTCTCGAAGAAGTCGTAGTTGCCGGTATATTTGACGAGCTTCATCTGGTCGAGATGGGCGATCTCCGTCACCACGTTATTCAGCAGGTCCTTGTCATGGCTGATGATGACGAGGGTGCGTTGATACCCGCGGAGGAAATTCTCCAGCCACAGCGTTGCTTCGAGATCGAGATAGTTGCTCGGCTCATCGAGGAGGAGGAGGTCAGGCTCGGCAAAGAGCGTGCCCGCGAGCGCGACACGCGTCCGCCAACCGCCGGAGAAGGAGGAGCAGGAGCGCTGCTGCGCCTCATGATCGAAGCCAAGGCCGGAGAGGATCTTCGCGGCCCGCGCCTCCGCCGTGTGGGCGTCGATATCGGCAAGGCGGGTATGGATCTCGGCAATGCGCAGGCCGGCGGTCGCGGTCTCCGCCTCTTTCAGCAGCGCCGCGCGTTCCACATCGGCGGCCAGCACCGCCTCGATCAGGCTTTCCGGACCGCCCGGCGCTTCCTGCGGGAGAACGCCAAGGCGTGCGCCATTGCGCAACTCGATCGTGCCGCCATCCTGCTGGATTTCATGGGTGATCAGCTTGAGCAGGGTTGACTTGCCGGTTCCATTCCGCCCGATCAGGCCAAATTTATGCCCGACCGGAATATGCAGCGATGCATTTTCCAGCAGTGTACGGCCCGCGATGCGGTATGTCAGATCCTTGATTTGCAGCATGGGGCACTCTCTAACAGAAAGCGCGCCCGCCCGAAAGCCGGAAATTCGCCAACATGGGCGAAAACCGGGGAAGTACGAAGGAGAGAGGGTTAAGCCACCCCATTTGCGAAGATCATTGCCTGTACGGAATTCTGGCAGGCGGTGATCAGTGCTTCCAGCGGCATATGGTCCGGCTCAACGAGAATCTGCATGGCGACGCCGCGCAACAGGCCGATGATCAGCGCCGAGAGAATTGCCGGATCGAGGGAGGATGGGAGTTCCCCTCTTTCCATCCCCAGGATGAGGTAGGACATGATGTCCTGACGGAATACCTTGTTCACATGCGCGATCTCTTCCCCAATCTCGGGGAGGGAGCCAAGGCCTTCCCCCATCAGCACATAAAGCGCCCGGATGCGCGTGCCGCGGGCGGCGACATCCTTGAGATATGTCGCAACGAACGTCTCTAACTGCACCGAGGCGGGCAGCCGGTCAGCCTCCTTCGCCGGGGGGCTGAGGGTCTCGTCCGTCTCAAACCGGTTGAGAATATGGGCGATGACGGCGCGGAGTACCCGTTCCTTGCTGCCGAAACGATTGCTGACCAGCGTGCCCGTGCAGTCCGCCCGTCGGCCAATCTCGATCAGGGTCGTCCGCTGATAGCCTTTTTCGGCGAAGAGTTCGGTCGCTGCCTCGATAATACGCTGGCTGGATTCCTGGCGGCGTTCTGGGTTCTTCCGGGGTCGCGTGGCGGCGGTGGCACGGCTCATGTCAATTCCCATGTAAAATAAACAGGAAATGACCATATAAAAATAGTTGTTGG
>CALEMG010000400.1 GCA_937910835.1 uncultured Alphaproteobacteria bacterium
GCAAACCGATTTCCGCGGTAAAGAGCGCCACGCCGGGCCGGTCAGTGGAGGTCGAATTTGCAGATGGCAAGGCGGCGGCGACATTTTCCGGCGGCGCTGGGGGCAGATCTTCGGGGCAGACATCCAAAAAGGAGCAGAGAAAGTCTAGCGAGCCAAAACAGGGAAGCCTTCTATGACGCGTTTGATTGTTTTCCTTGTTGCAATTTTTCTGTCAGTAAATGCGTATGCAGACCGGACCAGTCTGACAGGCAACTTTACGCAGGGTGGCCTCATTATGGGAGTGACGGAGCCGGATGCAGTTGTTTTGTTCGATGAAAAGCAGGTGGCGATCGCTCCCTCGGGGCGCTTCCTGTTTGGCTTCGGACGCGACTTCAGGCCGACTGCGACGCTCAAAATTCGCTATGCTGACGGGAGCGAGGAGCAGAAACAACTCAGCGTCTCAAAAAGGGAATATAAAGTTGAGCGTGTCAACGGCCTTCCACCGTCCAAGGTTACACCAAGCGCTGAATTTCTGGCACGGATCAGGAAAGAGAATGCCGAAATCGCCCGCATTCGATCCGTTGAAACAAAAAAGGAATGGTTCCTTTCCGGTTGGCAATGGCCAGCGGTAGGCCGAGTGAGCGGGGTCTACGGCAGCCAGCGTATCCTCAATGATATCCCGAAACGCCCTCATTTTGGCGTGGATATCGCGGCCCCTGAAGGCACATCGGTCGTTGCCTCTACAGACGGGCTGGTTCAGATGGCGGAGGAGGATTTATATTATACTGGTGGCACCGTCATGATCGATCATGGTTATGGGCTGGTATCCGTCTATTCCCATCTCAGTAAACTTGATGTAATGCCCGGGCAATTTGTCCGGCAAGGTGAAAAAATAGGAGAAGTCGGCTCGACGGGCAGATCCACGGGCCCACATCTTGATTGGCGCATCAACTGGTTTTCCGAGCGACTTGATCCTGAACTGCTGCTGGGGGCCATGCCTCAAAACTAGGTTGCAAAGGTGTCTTTCCTGAAGGCTTTGGTCTTAGTACGCCTTTTTAGTCGGCCAAGGAGCAGGATGCCGCCAAGGCCGCCGATAAAGAGAAAGAAGCCAGCCGGTAACGGTATTGCGGAGGTTGATTGAGCAGAGATCGGGATAGAGTTGCCTTCCTCCTCAACATTCAAGGTGTGGATGCCAAACAGGAAGCCGACCCATTTTTTGTAGAACTGGTCTCCGGTGCCGAACGGACCGGATGAAAACAGGCCGAGCGGGTCGCCATCTTCATTATCAAAAGAAAGAGATACGGTTTTCCCTTGTGTAATACTTCGGAATTGCTCGCTTGCGAACGCTGTCGGGATCTCTACATTCTGCTGTCTATGTAATTCTGAAAACCATTCTGCGCGGCTTTTCTGCGGATCCGGTCCGTAGTCCCCATGAAGCGGTGCCGCTTCAATAGTTGACGTACATAGAAGCACGCCCACAGCGCATGAAAGAGCTTTAACCCACGATTTCATATTTTCCTCTATCGGAGACCGATATCTCTCAGGGATTGTGAAATCAGTACTTTTTGTGAAAGAAATCGCCCCGCAAATGCCCCTAAACCGACGATGGTTAAATTGTATTGGAGCAGGCCTTATTCCGTCAATTGATGAGAAATCAGGGCTATAGTGGCGAAAGCATGGCTAATTTATGGCGAAAATAGGTCAAAATATAACAAAATTAAAGAGTTAGCCGTTTTTACCCCTGATGCCGCACCCCCGACTATTCACGAAAATGTCAACAACACACAGCGTCTTTCGAGGAGTCATGGTTAATAAGTATGGTTAATTCAATCCGGATTCAGCCTAATTTTTGTGCAGTGCGGCAATGTCGGAAAATTTAAGCGAATCAGACGGTTGAAGTGCCGGAATAGAGTAAGGTGCAACAAGTCAAAAAAAGATGATGGCGCGATAGCGCGCCACCGTTTGAACAGCATCAGGTATACAAAAAATATCGGGTAGGAGGTTTGCTAACACCATAGAATATCAGACAAGGTCTTACGATAAACGTCATGCAATTCGTCAAAACCGGTCGGGCTGAAAACTTGATTATTCAGACTTCAGTTTTTCGCCCGCTTTGACGACAACATCACCCGCTTTATTCAAATTCTTGCTTGTATCTTCCTTTACGCCTTGCCAAGTATCGCTGCAGCCACTGACCATCAGGGAGGCAGACAACAGCGCAGCTGCCAAAATTACACGCGAAAAGAATGTCATTGTGGATCGCTCCGATTAATCAAATGAGAATTGTAAATTAGTCAGCACAATCTTTTTTTGCAACCATTTCTCGTTTTCAGTACAGCTCGATTATGGCTGCACGTATCAAAAAGATTTGGCCGTTCCGAAAGTCTCCAACAGTTTCATGAGCTGCGGGTGAAAGCTGATGCCCGACGAGATGACGTTCCGTTGATTAACGGATTTCCTGTTATAAACAAGCTTGTCGCCCTGTGTTGTAGTTGTAATCCCTCCTGCTTCAGCAAGGATGATATCTGCGGCGGCAATATCCCAGTCACTTTTTTGCGTCAAGGATAGGGACGCATGTGCGTCCTTAGAGGCTACCTTCACCATCCGATAGGCAATGGAATTCACATGGCTGAATGTCGCTCCCTTGACCGTATCCAGCCAGCCGTGCCATTCGAAGGATTTGCGGCTTGCGATTAGTTTTGCGTTCAGTAGGTCGGACTTCCTGCTACAAGTAATGGCTTCGCCATTCAACTTGGCGCCCTGACCGCGCACGGCCTCGTAAAGTTCTTTCAATATGGGATTATAAACAATCCCGAGAACCGGCTTTCCGTTCTCAACCAGAGCAGCGCAAATCGTAAATTCCGGCTTCCCGGCAATAAAGGATCGCGTGCCATCAATCGGATCAACAATCCAGACTCTGGATTTTTCAAGGCGCGCGCGATCATCCGCCGTTTCCTCGGAGAGCCAGCCATAATCAGGGCGTTCCGCTAACAGTTTTTCCTTGAAATGGGTATCCAAGGCGAGGTCCGCCTCGCTCACAGGATCGCCCGGCTTCTTTTCCCAGCTTTTCAGTGTGCTCTTGAAATATCGTCGGGCAATATCGCCTGCTTCCTGCATGGTGTGGGAGAGCAGGGCAAAATCATTGTCAAATTCAGTCGTCATGTACCCGCAACCATCATTCCTTCAATACGCAGGCTCGGTGCATTGGTTCCCTGCCGGAACTCCAGATCATCTGCAGGCGTCAGGTTCAGGAACATATCTTTCAAGTTGCCGGCAATGGTGAGTTCGGAGACGGGAAAGGCAATTTCGCCATCCTCAATCCAGAAGCCCGATGCCCCGCGGCTGTAATCTCCCGTTATGCCATTCACCCCGAAACCTATAAGGCTAGTGACATATAGGCCAGATTTAATGTCGGCGATCAGTTCATTCAATGAGCTTGTTCCTGCCTCCATATACAAGTTGGTGGTACCGGAACCCGGCGGTGAGGCTGTACCGCGCGTTGCTCTGCCATTTGTTTTGAGTTTTAGCTGTTTGGCGGATGCGCTGTTGAGTATCCAGCATTGCAGTGTGCCGCCCCTGATCAAGTCTAGTCGGTTGTTTGTTACTCCTTCGCCATCGAAGGGTTTAGAGGCCGGGCCTCGTGACATGTGAGGATCGTCGATAATACTGATGTCGCGGGGAAAGATTTGTGTGCCCATCTGATCTTTCAAAAAACTGGTGCCGCGCGTGACAGAGGCGCCGGAGATGGCGCCGGAAAAATGCCCGAGAATACTTCCCGATACACGGTTGCTGTAT
>CALEMG010000401.1 GCA_937910835.1 uncultured Alphaproteobacteria bacterium
CATACGCGGAGGTAAAACCCATAACAATGCCGAAGCCAAGAGTATCACCTATTCAAACGGCGTTTGGGACGTGGAAACACCGGCGGGCCATTTTCAAGCTCCAATCCTTGTCAATGCCGCAGGCGCCTGGGCGGATTTGATCGCCGATATGGCAGGGGTCAAACAAGTCGGTCTGATGCCCATGCGTCGGAGTGCCATCCTCCTGCCTGCACCGGACAGATATGACATCACGCATTGGCCCTTGTTTGTTTCCGCTTCCGAACAGTGGTACGCAAAACCGGAGGCGGGAAAACTTTTTGTCTCTCCCGCTGATGAAGACCCGGTTGAACCACATGATGCCTGGCCCGACGACATGGTCATGGCGGAAGGCCTAGACCGCTATGAACAAGCGGTCACAGTTCCGGTGACCCGCGTTGAGAAAAGCTGGGCGGGGTTGCGGAGCTTCGTTGCCGACCGCACGCCGGTTGTCGGATTTGATTCAAACACGGAGGGGTTTTTCTGGCTTGCCGGACAAGGCGGTTACGGGATGCAGACAGCTCCGGCCCTTGCCGCCCTGTCCGCAGAGCTTTGCTTGGGCAAACCCCACCAACTTAAGACAGAAATCATTGCGGCCTTAAGTCCAAGACGGGTCATCAAATTCGCCTGATTTAAGATTATGCCGCCAAGGGAGTATTGTCAGATTAGTTGCTACCACTCGATCAGCGCCTTTAATTTTGAAACATACATATTGAACTACTTTCGATTAATGAAAGCCAAGGTCATTCAATCATGTTTCATTTTGGAAAAGAACGTCGAAAGGGTTTCGGAGCTTAAGGGCAAAAGGGTGGACCCTAAAATATTTTCCACTTGCCACAACGTACCAACCCGATAGCCAGCATAAATTTCTTCATTGAATCACCTGTCCGTCTTTCTTTTTATCCAGCTAAATCTTTACGCGGGGCCCCGTCACAGCCGATTTCAGAACAAATTACCCTTCTCCCCGTATCGCCCTTGACAGTTCCCGCCTTTTAATATTGTTATGTTATAACATTACATTTTAAGAAGGCAATGACGAATGAAACTAAAAACCATGCTTCCTTCCCTGACCATTTTCCTGCTTCCTGCTGTCGCAATGGCAGAAGGCCATAGTCACGATCACAATCATGACCATGGAACGAGCGGATTTTACGGCCATCTGCACGTCAAGATACTATATGACCATGTCTATAAGGCGGGAGAGGCAGACGAGGAAATAGACGAGGCCTATACCCATTCACATCTTGAAATGGGATACGGGTTCGGCAACGGGTTTTCAGTGAATACGAATATCGAACTGGAGGGCGAGCCCGCAGGTCACGATCATGGCGGCGGCGGAGCGACGCTGGATGGCAGTAACCGGTACTTTGAGGATGAGCCGCTGTTTATTCGTGCACTCACGGCGAATTACGACAAGGATTACTTCGGAGCTTATGCCGGGAAGTTCGATCCAGTTATCAGCTTTGATCAGCATGTCATGCCGGGCATGTATGGATACCAGATCGTTGATGAATATACGGTGCGGGAAAAGATAGGCGTTGGCGGCTATGGCAAGCTTAAGGCCGGTGATTTCGGCACCCACCGGCTCGATGTGAGCACTTTCTTCGCAGATACAACTTTTCTCAGCAACTCCATACTTTATGAACGCGGTGTCAACCATAAGAGCGATGGCGGCGTCTCTAATACGGATAATTTCTCATCCGTTGCGGTTTCCTTGGGCGGATCCGATTTCTATTCTCTGAAAAGCAATATCCCGGAAGGGCTTTCCTACCGCATCGGCTACGCCCATCAGGCTGCCGGGGAAGGGGATGAGACGAGCGAGGACCGCTACACCTTCTCGGGCCAGTATGAGCATGTCTTCACTTCTGATCTAAAAGGCCGGATTCTAGGTGAAGTCGTGCACATCAATCATCTAAACGGCGAGGCACCACATGACCGGACCTATGCCACCGTCGGAGCGGAGCTCAGTTACCAGCAATGGGTCTTGGGGTCGACCTATACCTATATCAACAATGAAAACCCGGAAGACGCAGATGAGGCACAGAACGGTGAGGTCTTTCAGGCGTCACTGGGATACCTCTTTGGAAATGGCATAACAGTTGGCGCAGGCTATAAATATCAGGAGGAAGAAGGAGAGAAAAACTACCGGATCGGCGCGATGATTGGTTATTCCTTGGCATTCTAGCGTTCCAGAAACAAACAACATTTGGTGCAATGCAAAGGCGTTTTCCCGAATTCAGACGCTTGAGAAGTTTATATACATTCACGCATCAATCCATAACCACTTCAACCGTGAACGCTATCTAACCAGCCAAAAAACATTCAAGCTTCATCAAATTACCATCAAGTGATTTCCTTCTGACAATGCCCAGAAAGGAAGCTCCAATATTATCTCTTCCGATGACGACGCGCCCTCACCTGCTAATTTCATAAAATTGTCATATGACTATCACCGATCTGATACCTGTCGGCCATAAATTTCTTCCTTACCAAAGAATCGGGGGAGGAAAAAGATTTCATGACGGCCGTTTCGATTAGGAATCTAAACAAGTCATTTGGTCAGAACAGAGCGCTCTAGGATGTTTCTCTTGAGTTAGCTAGAGTCGAGATGGTCGCTCTTATTGGCGCTTCAGGATCTGGCAAATCAACCCTCATTCGTCATATTGCCGGCCTTATCCTCAGTGATAAAGGCAGTGGGAAAATCGAAGTGTTGGGCACTGCCATCCAATCAAATGGCGTTCTCGCCAAAGGTGTTCGCAGCCACCGCCGAGAAATAGGCGTTGTATTTCAGCAGTTTAACTTGGTTGGCCGCTTGTCGGTTCTGACGAATGTCCTAATGGGTGTTCTTGGTCAAGCGCCAAGTTGGCGCACTTGGTTTGGCATTTTCACCCGCGAGGAAAATCAAAGAGCGATGAAAGCCCTTGCACGGGTTGGAATTGCGAGCCATGCGATACAGCGATCCTCCAACCTTTCCGGCGGCCAGCAGCAGCGCGCCGCCATCGCCCGCACTATCGTCCAGGGCGCTAAAGTATTGCTAGCAGATGAGCCTATTGCCTCTCTCGATCCAGCCTCATCCCGCAAAGTCATGGATAATCTCGCACATGTAAATCGAGAAGATGGTGTGACCGTCATTGTCTCCCTGCATCAGGTCGATTACGCGATTAAATATTGCCCCCGGACAGTGGCTATGCGAGAGGGCGAAATCGTCTTTGATGGCCCGAGCGAGCAACTTACTCCTGAGTTTTTACAACAAATCTATGGCGCGGACAGCCTTGAGCTGTTCTCCCCCGAAGAACAACGCCGCAAGGCAGCAGGCGAGAATGCCAAACCAACCCCTGAGCGCGACGCGACGGATGAACTGGCTTTGGCTTACGCTGCGAGGTGAAACGCCTCGCCCAAAAACCTCCAATCAGGACGCAACCGGATTGGTAATTTTCACATGGAGACGACTAGATGATACGCAAATTGTTATCCGCTGCGGCAATCGCGGCAACAACCTTGATGGCCACGAGCGCCTTCGCAGATTTCAAACCTCTCGAAGGCGATCCCAAGGAAATCAACTTCGGCATCATTTCCACCGAATCAACGGCGAATCTGAAAGAACAATGGCTTCCCTTCATGGCCGACATGGAAAAAGCTCTTGGTCGCAAGGTAAACGCCTTCTTCGCACCAGATTATGCGGGCGTTATCGAAGCCATGCGTTTTGGCAAGGTCCACGTCGCATGGTTTGGCAATAAATCCGGGATGGAAGCTGTTGACCGCGCTGGCGGCGAGGTTTTCGTACAGACTTCGAAGGCCGATGGGTCGCAAGGGTACTATTCCCATATCATCACCAACGTCAAAAACAAGAATATCAATAGCCTTGAAGATATCTTCAAATGTGACAAGTCACTGAATTTCGGCATAGGCGATCCGAATTCGACCTCCGGTTTTCTGGTGCCGTCCTACTATGTTTTCGCCAAGAACAATGTTGATCCGAAAAAATGCTTCAAGACGGTTCGTAACGCTAACCATGAAACCAATCTCATGGCGACAGCAAACGAGCAAGTCGATGTTGCTGCCAATAACTCAGAGCAGATCGGCCGTTCCAAGCTGAAAGCGCCGGAAGCCGCGGAAAAAATCAAGGTCATATGGACCTCCCCACTGATTCCCTCCGACCCAATGGTTTACCGTAAAGATCTGTCGAAGGAATTGAAATCGGAAATCAAGGGCTTTTTCCTTTCCTACGGCCGTTTTGGCGATACCGAAGCCGCAAAGAAAGTTCTAGCGAGCATCAGTGATGGCCAGGGATTTTTTATGGAAAGCAATAACACCCAGCTTTATCCGATCCGTCAACTTGCGCTCTTCAAGGACAAGATCAAAATCTTGAATTCAGAGGGCGCAACGGCATCTGAAAAAGAAGAAAAGGTTGCCGCCATCGACAAGCAGCTTGCCGATCTTGATATCATGGTCGCGCATCAATAATTCCAGTTGATGGGTTTGCTGGCGCCGGACATCAATCATCCGGCGCCTCTTTTTTTAACACGCCTCCCCCAACGGCACGACATTATCAAAGGCTTTATCGATGACAACAGTGACGCACCGTAATTCAGATATCAAGATCCCGTCCCGGGGCCTCAAACGATCCATCACCAGCCTCGCGGGATGGGCCGTTTTTTTTATTTTGTTGGGATGGTCCTGGGAAGGGGCGGATATGCGTCCTATGGCACTGATTGATGGCGCCGCCAATATGGGTAAATTCGCATCCGGTTTTTTTCCACCCGATTTTACCGAGTGGAAGATGTATGTGTCTGAAATTATCGTCACCTTCAAAATCGCCCTTTGGGGAACGGCCCTCTCCATTTTATTTGCCATCCCGTTCGGCATTCTTTCCTCTGAAAATATCGTCCCCTGGTGGGTCTGCCAACCAGTCCGCCGTCTAATGGATACGTTTCGCGCCATCAACGAGATGGTTTTCGCCATGCTGTTCGTCGTCGCCGTCGGCCTTGGGCCTTTCGCGGGCGTTCTCGCTCTTTGGATCCATACAACGGGTATTCTTGCCAAACTTTTCTCCGAAGCTGTCGAATCCATTGATCCCCGACCTATTGAAGGAATTCGTGCGACCGGCGCAAACGCACTCCATGAAGTCATATTTGGCGTGATCCCGCAGGTACTGCCGCTCTGGATTTCCTATTCGCTCTACCGCTTCGAATCCAATGTTCGCTCCGCAACCGTGCTGGGGATTGTCGGTGCCGGCGGCGTCGGGATGCTGCTTTGGGAGTATATCCGCGGCTTCTATTATGCCGAAACCGCCGCTGTCATGATCCTGATCATTGTTTCCGTTAGCCTGCTTGATCTATTGTCGCAACGTTTACGCAAAATGGTAACCTGACATAACGAACAAAACCGGATGAAATGATCAATCAGTTCGAGCGCTACGCCGTTTATTTTGCGCCTGAAAAAGGCTCCGACCTTGCTCGGCTTGGCAACCACTGGCTTGGTGTTGATCCTGAAAGTGGGACTTTTCTGAAAAGGCCTTTGATTGATTCTATCAACGCGGCAGAAATCGAGAGTATAGTCAGATCCCCTACCCGATACGGATTTCACGGAACACTAAAACCGCCATTTTACCTTGACGATGATCGCCGCGTTGAGGAGCTTGAACTCGCCATCGAACTATTAGCGCGAAATACGGCTCCCTTTGAAATTGGTCCCCTCTTGCTTCGGTCCCTCAATGGCTTTCTTGCTCTCATTCCGGAGCGCCCTCCTGCCGATCTCGCAGAGCTCGCAAACGCTTGCGTCGCTAATCTGGATGTGTTTCGCCGGGCACCAAGCGAAGCGGAATTGACGAGACGCAGAAAAAACCTCTCCGATCGGCAAGAGAAATTTCTCACCAAATGGGGATATCCTTACGTATTCGAAGAATTTCGTTTCCATATGACAGTGACGGGACGGTTGGAACTACCGCTTCGAGAAAAGGTGGAAACTGCACTTACTCGGTATTTTAAGCCGGTCTTCAGCCAACCGATATGGTGCAAGGAAATCTGCCTATTCGGCGACCCAGGTAACGCGGCCCCCTTTCGCTTGCTTGGACGGCACCCCCTAATTGGCCGAGGCTAATCGGAAGTCCATTAGGATTGCCAGAAAGCGTTC
>CALEMG010000402.1 GCA_937910835.1 uncultured Alphaproteobacteria bacterium
CATGCCACCTAACAAACAGAAAAACGAGCGGAAAATGAGGATTATATTATCGAAATTTGGTTCCTATGCGACTATTGCCAGTCTAGCCTTCCTTATGCTGGCCAGCGCAACCAACAACAAAGCAGTCGCTCAATCGGCGGAGGCATTCTCGTTCCTCGCCATTTCCGATATGCCCTATACAGCGCAGGAAGATTACACCCTGCGACAGCGCACACGCCCCGCAGTCAAGACTAGCAAACTCCCTTTCGTTATCTTCATGGGTGATTTCAAGAACGCAAAACTTCCCTGTTCCGCTGCCCTCATGACCCGGCGACGTGATCAGATTCTAGGGCTGCATCCGGGGCGCGTCTTCTACACACCGGGGGACAATGACTGGACGGACTGCGACCGGCGGCAAATTCGTCAACGTTTCTCAGAGCTAGATCGCCTCGACCTGTTGCGCCGGCTTTTCTACAGCAAGCCGACGGATCTGCCACCGGAATGGCTTTACGCGCGGCAATCACTTTTCCCTGAGAATATGCGTTGGGTCTACAACAACGTGTTATTTGCAACCATACATCTGGTTTCCACCAACAACGGACGTGATGAAATCCTGCTTGATGATGTGAATCTCGCCCTAACACTCACAGATGCAAGGGACAGGGCGAATCTGATCTGGCTGGACAGCGCCTTTGCCGAGGCCGCAAGAATTGACGCTACCGCAATAGTCATCGCGACCCAAGCCGATGTAACGCGTCATAAATATCAGGCACCCTGCACGACGCAAGTTCGTCAGAAATGCAACGCCTTCGCTGCAATTAGCCTGCGCCTGAGGTATTTATCGGCGAAATATGCGAAGCCCGTTCTCCTGATGCATGGAGATACCAACCCCTATTGCCTGGATAAAGGCTTTGGCGGGATGGCCGCACCAAACCTGTGGCGATTTAACTCAACAGGAGATTACGGACTAATTGACGCCGCCGTGATAACCGTTGATCCGTCGAATATACCAACCCCCTTCCATTTCACCTCCCTTACGGAAAAGAGCCCCCCTGACCATGTTTGTTAATCTGAATATAATGCCTGTGATCTCGCATATAAAAAGGGCCGCCTTGAAATCTACTTCAAGGCGGCCCTGACACTTAACATTTCAACTTTTCTTGCCGATTGGAATTTTTTTTGCCGAACTGGCCGCTCCTTTCGACTTCGGTATTTTAATATGCAAAACCCCGTCCTCAAAATGCGCTTCAATAGCTTCGGCCTTGATCTCCGTCGGCAACCGAAAAGTTCTCTGGAATGATCCATAAGTTCTTTCCGAAAAATATCTGGTTTCGTCTTTTTCTTCCTTTTTCGAATGTTTCTCCCCCTTGATTGTGAGCATGTTGTCATCAAGAGAAATATCCACATCCTTTTCCTTAACGCCCGGCAACTCAATGGAAATATCATACCCATCTTCAGTCAAGCCAGCCTCTACCGTCGGCGAAAAGAAGTCACGAACCCGATAACCAAATGAGCGAAAGGGTTCATAAATATCTGTCCACCAATCACCATTGTGCGTTACTGGAACTTTACTAGACATATTGCACCTCCTCAGTTTGAATCAGCTAAGAGCACCGTGCAAAAAAGATTAAATTCTTCCAGTCACGTTTCAATGACTTCGATCAATCGCAGAAAAAAATATGCGTGTTTCAGCCACAAAAAAACCTGCGTTTGTTCAGAGAACCACGCAGGCTTTAAAATATAATTCTTTCTAGTTTATTTCGTCGGTGCGATAACCATCGTCATCTGACGGCCTTCCATTTTCGGATGCTGTT
>CALEMG010000403.1 GCA_937910835.1 uncultured Alphaproteobacteria bacterium
GCTTGTGATGATCCTCTTTTTCTTTGTCGGGAAATATTTACCCTACGATGCGGAGTCACTCCCCGACAGTCGCTGGGCCTCGCCCCTTGAATTTATTTCAAACGGCGGTGGATCAAGGGACTTCGCCATCATGAAGTATGTCAGCCTGAAAGAGCTCGGGTTCAACCCCAACGCCATGCGGATCGTTATCGCGAATGATGTACTGCGGAATGAAGTACATGCGGTGTTGAGTGTCGCGCTGCGGGGAAAACGATATGTTCTCGACAGCTTGAACGATACTATTCTGGAAGAACGCCTCGTTAATTATTACGTCCCCCTCAATTCAGTTAATGAAAATACGAGGTGGGCACATATTCCGCTCGATTTCCTGACCGCGCAAGATGCCGCAGTGAGTAACAATAATGACTGATGCGATAGTCAAGCTAGAACTAAATTCATTTCTTTCCAGCAGTGCGCCCAACGACAACGGCCTTCTTCGCCGTGTGCCCTGGAAGATTGCCGCGCTTTTCCTTGCCGTATTTGCGATCCTAGGATATTTCCTCTGTGATTATGCAATCGAGTCCCGCAAGCAAGAGTTGGTTAAGGAGCTTCAAAAGCGCCTTGATGTGAGTGCGTCCGGGAAAGCGCAAGTGATGGAAACCTGGCTCGCTGGGGAAATCGAAAACGCCACCCGGATAGCGGATAACGAACTTTTCCAACTGTTTGCGACGGAAATAAATCTCGTTGGAGGCGGCAAGCTACCGAAATCGCTAAGCGATCAACTACCTTATATGCAGAACGCTTTCTCCAATTTCGCCAACCAGACGGGCCTTGTCGGGGCGTATCTTATCGGCAAGGACGGCCGCGCCTATCTTGCATCGGGTGACGCCCCGCCTCTCTCGGGCGACCAGAGGTCAACGGCACAGGCGCAATATGAGAAGACAAAAATTACCTTCCTGCCGCTCCGCGCAAGCGAGGCCGGGCTTGTTTTCGACTTTACTCTACCAATTCGCGCCGCGCAAAGTGACCCCAGCAGCAGCAATGCCGGCACCATCGTCGGGGTCCTGCTTCTCACTGTCCCAGCGTCCAATCCGCTTGCCGAGCTATTGAATGCACCGCTCTATAATAATCAACCTGATGTGACCAGGCTATATCAGAACGTGGATGGCAAGTATTATGAGATTCATCCCCAGCGCGCGCCCTTTATTGCGGCAAAGGAAGATCCGCAGCTTGCACTTGGCGCAACTGAATTTCAGGAAATAACTGGAGAGAACGGCGAAAGCGTCTTTTCATCCGGGGCGCCTGTTCCAAACACTCGCTTTGTGGTCTTTCAGCAATTATCCAGCTCTGAAGCCCTAGCGCCGCTTCGGACCTATGCGATATTCGTCATTGGCCTCGCGTTCAGTTTCCTTATTATTGTTTTTACTGTTCTCATCGTGATCTGGCTAACGCTGAAGGGACAAAGTGCTCGCGCGCTCGCTCATCAGTACAAAGAATTTGCAGCTCAGGTAAACACGCAAAGACGGCTTCTGGACAGCATCAATAACACGATCGATGAACTGATCAGCCTGACCGATCCGGAAGGTCGCTACATTTACGCCAACCCATCACTCGCCAGGATCGCAGACCACCCGCTCCGCTCAATTCCCGGCAAAACGGATCGCGATCTGTTTGGTGAGAGGGCCGCACGGGATCTTGCCGAGCATGATCGCAAGGCCATCGCGACGGAGCAGACTGTCAATGCTTTTGTCGAAATCGAGACACGGGGCGGAACGCGAGTCCTACGGGTTGCCAAATCCCGTTTCGTTAACGAGGACGGCGCATTTCTTGGTATTGTTACCGTCAGCAGTGATATCACCGATTATGTGACATTTCAACGCCGCAAAGAGGAGATGGACCGCAAAGCCATTACTGTGCTGTCCCAGATGCTGGAGGCGAATGATCCATACCTTTCGGATCATTCAATCAGAATGGCACAACTCGCCAACCATATTTCGGTGGAGCTGGGGCTTTCCCCCGAGATGATAAAGATCATCAACACCGGCGCGCATCTTTCGCAGATTGGTAAAATCTCCATCCCACGTGAAATCAGGGAAAAGGACGTGCGATTGACCGATAAGGAACAGAAGGTGATGCAGAAACATGTTCTGATCGCCGAGAAAATTCTGGGCAACGCCGATGTGGAGAAAGAAGTCCTTGATGCCGTCACCCAGATTAACGAGCATCTTGACGGGAGCGGCTATCCAAGAGGTCTGACAAAGGACGAAATCGACATGCCAGCCCGCATTCTTGGGATGACGGATAACCTGATTGCGCGAATTTCACCGCGATCCTATCGCGAAGCCACCAGCGTTGATGAGGCCCTTCGAGTGTTTAAAACCAATCCGGAAAAATACGACCCTGAGATTGTCGACGCGATGTTGCGCTTTTTCGAGACGGAAATCGGCGCCGACTTCAAGGCGAATATAGAGAAGAGCAAGAAGAGCTAAAAGCTTAGGACTCGTCAGAAACAATACTGCTTTTCAAGAGTAAGTCCGTCGCGTCCGGCAGGTCTTCAGAAGCGACATTGCCAAGGTTCAGGTCCGTGCCTGAAATTGTCAGCGTACCGGTATCGCCGTCACCGCTTTTGGCAAATTCCATGGAACCACCAGTTTCTTCCGCTGCAATATTCAGCGCATCAAACAAGGCGTCAAGATCAACTGTCCCGCTCTCATCCAACTCCAGGAAAAAAAGATCTGCCGTTTCGCTACCTTCAGATACAACCTGATCGTCTTCGGTCAGCTGATTTTTATCTGCTTGCTTGTCACTCATTATCACTAATACCCCCGCATCCCCAAGGCTGGATAGGGAAAACTCTTGGTTAATTCTTTATTACCCTATCCTTTGGCAAGACGCATTTCATCCCCCATATGAGGTAGATTATAATAAATTTCGCCGTATTTTCATATAATGTTATTTTTCTTATCATTTTTGCTGTTTAAAGACGCGATCCCCGAACATTTCCATGGACACGGCGATGCCCTCACTTTCCCCTTTGGAATTCGATAATGTGGCGACGTGAATGCCAATGAGAGCGTATGATTTACCGTCATACAGAAAGAGAGGGGAGCCTGAATCTCCCTGGGTTGCATCGCATTGATGCCGCAACAGCAAACCGGATTTGCTCTGTTGGATGCCGCTGATCTCGCAGTCTTCATCGGCGGTCAATATATGGGCGATATCTCGGCTATAGCCAGCCTGAACAACAACGGAACCGGTCGAGAGAAGATCTCTCAACCCAAGAAGGTTGAAATGAGCCACAGAGGCAAAGCCGAATTGCTCTCCCAGTGGTTTTTCGAGTTTTGCAATTGCCCAGTCATTTTCCGGATCTGGCTTTTTAGTGGATGGAGTAGGCTGACGCCCATCCGGTAGTTCGAAGCGTTCAATCCTGGAATGCGCCTTCACCTCCCCCTTCTCGTAGCCAAGCACGAAATGAAATGCGCTTGGTACTGACCATTGATTTTGCCGCTTATCCCAAAAACAATGGGCAGCCGTCAGTACCGATGACGGTCCGACAAGGATGCCCGTGCAATGACTGCCACTTCGGTTTAGCCGTCCGATCATACGCCAGGGATAATCCGCAATTTTGACACGCACCCGATTATCATCCCCCTTAATCCCGGGAACCTGAAGCGTCTTTACCGGCGCGGACATATCGGCGCGGGTGAAATCCACATGTACTGCCGCCGCGAAGGAAAACATGAGGCAAATGCGAACCGCATTTTTCAGGCCCGCACAAGCATATCGAACAATTGGCCTCATCAATGTGACCTTAAGCAGGAAGCCCAACCCTCTTGCGGAGTGTCTCGTCACGGATGGTCAACTCCTGCCCGGCCAGATCGCTGGCTGCCTCACTGCACAACCAGGCAATCGCTTTTGCCGGCTCGTTCGCAGGCGCGAGGTTCTCTCGTGGAATTTGGCTCACGGAATTAATACCGGAGGCGCGGATCGTCCCTTGCATATCCGTATCGACGATGCCAGGAGCAAACCCATAGACGCGAACCCCCTTCTCACCCGTCTCCAACGCCGTTGCCCGGGTCATCATATAAACGCCGGCCTTTCCGGAACAATAGGCGCTCCATCCTTCCATCGGGCCATGAGCGGCTCCGGAGCTGATGTTGATAATCACCCCTGAACTCTGTTTCAGGAAATACGGCAGAACCGCACGTGTTCCATTATAGACACCGACAAGATTAACCGAAATATTCCGTGCCCATTCATCAGGATCACTCGTCGCAATCGCACCAATTGGGTCAACTATACCTGCGTTATTAATCAAGGCATCGATCCGACCATAGCGATCCAGCGTTTCCGCCATCATTTTTTCCACGGCCGCATAATCAGACATGTCGCAACTCGCAGCGAAAGCCTCACCGCCTGCATTCTTGATCTGCTCGAGCACCCCGCTGCAGGAGCTCGCGGAGCGCGCACTTAGGCAGAGCTTCGCGCCATTTGCAGCAAGTTCAAGCCCCGTCGCCGCGCCAATGCCACGGCTGGCACCTGTAACAATAATAACCTGATCTGATAACTGACCCATGTATTTTCCCATTCGTTCTATGTAGGCGTCTATCTAAAATGAAGAATTAGGCTCTTTTAAGAAGACCTCTTCCTCTTTAGTGCTTTGCCGCCCCATTTGCTCATTCCGATGCGGGAAGCGGCCAAATTTTTCAATAATGACATAGTGACGTTCTGCATAGTCTATCAGTTCATCCGAACCAAGCTTCTTAAATAGCTGCATCGAGAGTTTCTGATCCTCGATATCTTCGCTATGCTCAAACGGAAGAGTTGCAAACTGCTTTTGAACATTATTAAGTTCATCATAGTACCCGCGAGAGAGCATATGACGGGCAATCTCCCTCGCCTTCCCATCGGCGGCAAAAGCACGCGGTGAGTCCCGAAACATATTCCGTGTAAACTGATCAAACAACAGGACCAAGGCAAGGGATCCACGAGCGCTTTCCGTCCAGTCAAGATAAATCCCGGCCTCAGCCTTTTCGAAATCATCGAGAAAATGCTCATAAATTTCGGCATCAAAACCGGCATCTTTCTTGAACCAAACCTCTCGTGGTTTGCCGTACGACTCATGATCTTCAGGTAAAAACCAAAAGTCGAGAATTTCCTGAATTCGGTCCATAGATGGCCTCGCTATGCTCACTTAAAACAGTTGTGATGAGTGGGACTTATGCTTGGACAAAATCTATAGATCACAGCATAACGTGACAAGATACCATGCTAATCTCTATTTATTTGATCGCCATCGCGCTCATCTTCAAGCATCGCCTGATATGAGGCTGCATCTTCACTCTGAATGATGGTCTCAGAACCTTCCGCGCGCGAAGGCTGCTCTGCTTCCCTTATATCCGTTTGCGTTGCTGTCTGTGGCTGCGTCGATGTTCCGCCCATTAGCGAGCCGAGATAACCCCTCGTCGCCCTGAAAATACGAACGACGGCTAGGGTCTCCTTACCATACGCCTTGTTCCAGAAGACTTGAAAATTGCGAGACTGACCGGCCGCTACACTTTGCGCCCTTCGAGCGGTTAAAAGCCAAAGCGGACTGATCATCAGGCTCAACGCAATCACGGTGATCATTAGTTGCGAGACATCGAGCGATACATATCCGCTCCCGCCGCCGGTAGCCATCAGAAGAAAGGAAAACTCCCCGATCTGACCCAGTGCTGTCCCGGCAATAAAAGCGGACCGCCAGTCAACACCCGTCACCCTTAAAATTACAATATTGATTGCTGTTTTCCCGACGATCACAATCAGCAACATCAACAACACAAGACCAACATTTTGCCAGATATAGGTCACATCTATTAGCAGGCCTATGGAGAGAAAGAAAATCATCAACAGGATTGACTGAATCGGCTGCGTCGCCTCGACAATACTTTTCCGTTCCTGACTATTGCCGATGATCAGGCCGGCAAGAAACGCCCCAAACGCTGGCGACGTGCCAACAAGGCCACTGATCGCCGCAAGCCCGAGACAGAAGACGATCCCGAAAAGCGGCGTGAGGTCCGCAAGCCCCGAAATTACCTAGAGAAAAGGAAGATGGATGCGCTCCCTGCGACTCAAGAAGAGAATAAGGCCGCTCAGGAAGGCTATCGCCAGCCCGAGGGTCAGAACAAGTGTAGATATGTTAAGCACATCACCTGAAAGACTGCCAACAATAAGCAGCATCGGCACCACCGCGAGGTCCTGCGCGATGAGAAGGCCGACAGCAATATTGCCGGTCCGTTGGTGAAGCTCTCCGATATCTTCGAGTATTTTAACGGCGACAGCGGTTGAACTGATCGAGAGGCTGAATGCCAGAAGCAGCGTCAACTCCCATGGCCAATCCAGAAATAGCGCTATCAGCCCAACCACAACATAGGAGACGGCAACCTGGAGGAACACGCCGCCGATGGCGGTCTTCCATATCCGCATAAATGATTTCAGATTGAGTTCCATCCCAATCAGATAGAGCAGCAACAGCACGCCAAGTTCGGCAAGAATCTCTACATTCTCCCGGTCCTCGACGAACCCGAAGGCAGAACGCCCAAGCACCAATCCAGTCAGCAAGTATCCGACGATCGCCGGCTGCTTAAGACGCGTCATGATCATCCCAAACAACAGGGCAATCGTCGCAATGATGGCAATATCCGTAAGTTGATGCATTGTGCGCTGCAAAACCTGCAAAAAAGCGGTTAAATAAGAAGCGTACGATCACGGGTAAAAAAGCGCAAGGCGCCGCATCGCACGACGGCACTTTTTCTGCAATCTTACCTGTTTTTAGTCCTGCATATCCCAAAATCGCCTGATTTCAGTTGCCGTTATCCGGAAAATATCATCAACAGCCAAGCGATAGTGGCGCGCGAGCTGGGACAGTAGGGAGAGTTCATTCAAATACGCTTCCTCGCATCTGAACTGGTCGCAAATTTCCCGGTCACTCATCAGATGAAGCGCACGCAACTCCATAGCGACGCGGTGGCGGTTGACCGCTATCGACTGATCCGCTGATCTCGTCGCGAGATATATAAATTTTTCGCTTGCCTCCATCAGCTTTTCCGCCGGATAGAAAAGCACGCTGCTGCGCACAAACTGTCGGCACAGTCTTGCCACAAAGGGGGTTTTGGGCAGCGAATGCTGTTCGAGATACGCCCGGACCACCATCCGTCTGCAAAAGATCAACTTTTTGGGCATTAAGCGAGAAAGACTCAAAAAAGACGGTGCATAAGCCATGAGCTGGCGGAATGTCAGGAGCTTTTCGATAAACCTGTACTCTGCTAACCAAAAGCGCTGTTTCACCGCCGATAACCGCGCCAGTTCCCCTTCGACAGTTTCCCGCAGGACTGTTCGCTACCGACTCTCTTGCTCGAATGTTGAATTCGCATGTGTCCGCGTGATCTGATTATCGATCAGAAAGGGGCGCATCCAGCAATTCAGCAGCGGCGCGTCGTTATGCCATGGCAGATTGTCCCGCGGCATCAATAAATCAGAAGCTGTCAGGCTATCGCTTTCGCCATCTTTCATGGAAACCACGCCACTTTGACTATCTAACAAGGCACAGGCTAGACGCTTATCAGAGGTCTTGCGTGATCACCAAATGGCAGAAAATCAGGCTGAAACAGTCGAAACAGACATTTGGATCGGTCCGTCTTTTCGCTTGTTCCAGAACTGCGACACATATGGATTATCTGTATGGCCGGCTTCGCGAACATCCCCGGTCCAAACGACACGTCCTTCATGTAGCATGGCAATACGGTCCGATATGATGCGCGCTGTCAGTAAATTGCTGGTTATTGCCATTACCGTGCTGCCCAGTTCACGAACGTTATTGAATATCTGGTCATTGATAACATTGCTCATGATCGGGTCGAGCCCAGCCGTCGGCTCATCAAGAAACAGGATTGGCGGATCTCCTGCGATTGCACGGGCAAACCCAACACGTTTCTGCATGCCACCTGAAAGTTCCGCTTGGAATAAATCAGCCACATCCGCCGACAGGCCGACTGAACGCAGCTTCTTGATTGCCATCGCTTTGACGTCCTGCTTTTTCGCACCCGGCTGCTGATTAAGGCGAAAACCGATATTCTCCCAAACCCGAAGGCCGTCGAACAGTCCTGAGCGCTGAAACAAGATGCCGAACTTCCGGAAAAACTCCATCCGGTCCTTCTCCGGCATGTCACTCACTTCCTTCCCGTCAAGAAGAATTGAGCCACTATCCGGCTTGATCAACCCGAGAATGCATTTCAGCGTCAATGTCTTACCGGCGCCCGAAGGGCCGATCAGGGTTAAAATCTCGCCGGCTTTCACTTCAAGATTTATCCCGTTCAGAACCGTAACGCCATCAAAGCTCTTGTACAGGTCCCTAACGACGATTTTATTTTTTGTTGCCTCGGTCATGAGCATGAAACTACAGGATAAATTTGCGAAAACAAACTGCATTCTGCTATGACGAAGCAGTTTTACGGAGACAATATTTAGATGATCCCAACATTTTCGCGAGAGAATGAGAGAGGCCGCCAGTTCCATGGCGGCGACCTTGGGCGTGCCCAGGCGGAGTTCGGGCATGACATGTCGAAATGGCTGGATTTAAGTACGGGGGTTAACCCAATGCCTTATCCAGTCCCGCCGTTGGAGGCCAGCCTTTGGCAGCGCCTTCCGAGCACAAATACCGAGGCCGCTCTCCTTCAGGCGGCAGGACAATATTATGGCTTGCCTGAATTTGCTGATATCTGTGCCTTTCCTGGAACACAGGCCGCCATACAGCTACTTCCCAGGCTGATGCAGCCGACCGAAGTGGCCATTCTTACGCCGACTTATAATGAGCATGCAGCCTGCTGGCGGCGAGCCGGGCACCGGGTACAGGAAATTACGGAGATTTCGCATGTACCGGAAAAGGCAACCATCACCATTCTTGTGCATCCCAACAATCCCGATGGCCGTACCTACAAAAGATCAACGCTGCTGGAGCTTGCGAAAACACTCAAATCACGGAAGGGCTGGCTCATTATCGATGAAGCATTTGCAGATGTTATACCAGAACTATCCCTTATGGCGGACCTGCCGGGTAACGGCATATTAATACTGAAGTCCTTTGGAAAATTTTTTGGCCTTGCGGGTCTCCGTCTAGGTTTCCTCGCCGGTCCGCCGGATTTCATTGGCGTCATCCGGCAAGAGTTGGGGCCTTGGGCGGTCAGTGGCGTCGCACTCGAAATTGGCGCGCAGGCCCTTTCTGATTCCGGCTGGATCGCCCGGACACGAAATCAACTGACGAAAGCAGCATTGCAATTGTCCGCCATGCTAACTGACGCGGGTCTCAAAATCATTGGCGGAACCGATCTCTTCTGCCTGACAGAATCGCCGGAAGCTCCAGCGCTTTTCCGGCATCTTTGTGAAGATGCCATTCTGGCTCGCTGCTTTCCAGACAGCCCCGAATTACTCCGCTTTGGGCTTCCTGACACGGAAACCGACTGGTTACGGCTAGAAAAGAACCTCAAGCGCTGGGCAATTCGATAAAAGCGTCGTCAATGGATTGACAGGCAAAGCGTTCCGCCGTAGCGTCCGCACCGATGGTTCCCAATCAGGGATTATAAGGGAATGCGGTGCGATCCACGGGATCAAGGCCGCGGCTGTCCCCGCAACTGTATGCGACTAGCCTGCACAAAAAACCACTGAGACAATCGGGAAGGTAAGTGCCGGTGCCATTCGCAAGCCAGGAGACCTGCCATCAACTGTATTAATTTTTGCTGCATGACGGAGGATCATGATGAGCGTAATGGCATTGCGAAATCCGCACCCTAATTCCCAAAGCCCCTGCCCGGCCATCCTATCGGCCTGCGTGCTTTCTATTCCCGGAGCAAAAATATGAGCGAGAAAATACCGGCAACTGTTATCACCGGCTTCCTCGGCGCGGGCAAAACCAGCCTGATCCGCCATCTGATCGAGAATGCGGAAGGCCGGAAATTAGCGCTTATTATCAATGAGTTTGGCGACCTCGGCGTCGACGGAGAACTCCTGAAGGGATGCGGTAACGAAAATTGCACAGAAGAAGACATTGTCGAGCTTGCCAACGGCTGCATCTGTTGCACGGTTGCCGATGATTTCCTCCCCACCATACAGAAGATACTAAGCCGCGAAGATCGCCCCGATCATATCATTGTCGAAACCTCTGGCCTTGCACTTCCAAAACCGCTTGTCCGGGCCTTTGGATGGCCCGAAGTGCGCACGCAAGTGACAGTCGACGGAGTGGTCACCGTGATTGATGGGCCAGCCTATCGGGACGGATTATTCGCCGCCAATCCCGACGCTGTACAAGCACAGCGAGAGGCAGATGAAATGCTGGATCATGACAGCCCGCTGGAAGAGCTGTTCGATGATCAGATCAATTGCGCCGATATGATCATTTTCAACAAGGCAGATTTGCTTGCTGATGCGGAGCTTTCCTCGGCTACCACCGGATTAAAGGACCGCCTCCGTCCGCAAGTGAAAATGCTCCAGACAAGTCACGGTAAGCTGGACGCTCGGGTACTGTTGGGCCTTGGAGCGGCGGCAGAGGATGATCTCGACGCCCGCCCGTCGGTTCATGATGACGCCGATGACCATGAGCATGATGATTTTGAAAGCTTCGTTCTGGATATTGGGGATATCCCTTCACCAGAAGTCCTGATTGCTAGGCTGGAAAAAGCCATCGCCGCGGAAGATATTCTGAGGGTGAAAGGCTTCCTTACGGTGAAGGGCAAGGATATGCGGCTCGTTTTGCAAGGCGTCGGTAGCCGCTTACAGCACTACTATGATCGGGAATGGGCCGCCGATGAAGCACGGATCAGCAAGCTCGTGATAATTGGCGAGCATGATATGGATCAAGCGGCCATCACCAAGATAATACAGGGCTAGTATGCATCTTCTGGCGGCCATACCCGGCGGCATCGCCGATGGAACGGAAGCGATCGACCTCGCGCAGGCTCCGGGCGATATCGTCTTCCTATCCGCGGCAGATACGGAGCTTTCGAGCCTTGCGTTAAGTCAGAACGCGCGCTCCGGCGCGCCATCTCTCCGGCTCGCCAACACGATGCAGCTTTCTCATAACCTGTCTGTCGATATCTATGTTGAAGATATAATCTCCAACGCAAAGCTGGTCGTCGTCCGTCTTCTGGGCGGGATCGGCTACTGGCCCTATGCGGTAGAGAAAATCACTGAATGCTGCCGCGCGAAAGGGATAAAGCTCGCGTTTTTGCCGGGCGACGATAATCCAGATGAAGAACTTTCCGCGCTCAATACCGTCCCGCATGATACGGCACATCGGCTCTGGCAGTATCTTGTCGTAGGCGGTGCAGAGAATTATTCGGGCTTTCTGGAGTACTGCGCCTATCTACTGGATCATGAAACAGTTTGGCGCGAACCCAAGCCGCTCTTAAAGGCCGGCCTATACTGGCCGAACGAAACGCAATTGGGCATTTCGGATATCCGGCGACATTGGAATGAAGATGCGCCGGTAACCGTCATTATCTTTTATCGCGCGCTTTATCAGGCTAATAATCTCGCACCGGTGGATGCCCTGATAGAGGCCCTTTCGAGCCGCGGACTAAACCCGCTTCCCATTTTTGTTTCCAGCCTGAAGGATCCCGTTTCGGCGGAAATTGTCAAGCATCTGCTGAGTGAAGCGCCGCCGTCTGTGCTACTCAACGCCACCGGGTTTGCTATTTCCAGCCCCGGCGCGACACGAAAAAGCACGCCATTTGATGCCGCCGATTGCCCAATTCTGCAGGTGATTTTTTCGGGCGGCAACGAAGATCAATGGAAGGAAGGCGTTACAGGCCTCTCCTCCCGCGACATCGCCATGAATGTCGCCCTACCCGAAGTAGATGGTCGTATCCTTTCGCGCGCCGTTTCCTTCAAGTCCGATGGCGGATATGACGAAGCCACGCAGACAAATATTATTGCCTATAAACCAGTACCAGACAGGATTGATTTCGTTGCCGATCTCGCAGCGAGCTGGACGAGGCTACGCAACGCGCAGCCTGCAAGTCGGAAAATTGCCCTGATCCTTGCGAACTATCCGAATAAGAACGGCCGGATCGGAAATGGAGTCGGCCTTGATACTCCAGCGAGTTCCATCGAAGTCCTGAAAGCGTTGCAATCCGAAGGATATTCGGTCTCAAGCATTCCTGGGAATGGAAATGCCCTGATAAAGGATTTACTGGACGGTCCGACAAACGATCAAACGAAACAGACATTAAAGGGAAGCGGTATTGCCTACCCTCTCTCCCGCTATCGCGAGTATTTCAAGACATTGCCGGAGAAACTGCAAAGCGAAATCACGAAAAGATGGGGTGATCCAGTAACTGATCCCTTCATCGATGGTGATCAATTTCTGCTCGCGGCTCGTCGCCTTGGGAATGTGATCGTCGGTATTCAGCCCGCGCGCGGCTACAATATTGATCCAACGTCAAGCTACCATGACCCGGACCTCGTTCCGCCGCATGGATACCTTGCCTTTTATGCCTGGCTTCGGGAGGAAGAGCAGGTGCATGCCGTTGTCCATATGGGGAAACATGGCAATATGGAATGGCTGCCGGGCAAATCCGTTGCGCTTTCCCGTGAATGCTATCCGGAGGCTGTTTTTGGCCCGACAGTGCATCTCTATCCCTTTATCGTCAATGACCCTGGTGAAGGGACACAGGCCAAGCGCCGCGCCAGCGCCGTCATTATCGACCACCTGACCCCACCGATGACCCGCGCGGAAAGCTACGGCCCGCTTGCCGACCTAGAACGACTTGTCGATGAATATTATGAGGCCGCCGGGGTAGACCCCCGCCGCATCGTCCTGCTCCGGGAGCAAATTCTCGAACTGACGGAAATGTCGGGTATCAATATTGACTGTGGAATTCAGCAGGATGAGCCAGAGGATGAACGGCTTACCAAGCTCGATAACTACCTTTGCGAGTTGAAGGAACTGCAGATACGCGACGGCCTACATATTTTTGGGCAATCACCGACGGGGCAACAGCTCACTGACCTGCTGGTCGCACTTCTTCGTATTCCTCGCGGTGATGGTGAGGGCGCGAACACGTCCCTTATTCGCAGTATCGCCCACGACTTAAAGTTACTGGAAGATTTCGACCCGCTTGATTGCGAGATGGGCGCGGAATGGGATGGAGCACGTCCTGACGTTCTATACTTTGAGGGAACATGGCGCTCCAATGGCGATACCGTTGAACGAATTGAACTACTTGCCGCAGCCCTTGTCTCCGGTACGTCCGCGCCGGAGGAGGATTGGCATCGAACAAGGACTGTGCTTACAGGCCTTGAAGATCATCTTCGGCCTACAGTCGAAACCAGCGGCAAGGCGGAGTTAAGTGGTCTTCTTAAAGGATTGAACGGACAATTTGTCGAGCCCGGCCCTTCCGGCGCGCCAACACGGGGGCGGAACGATGTCCTTCCTACGGGACGTAACTTCTATTCCGTCGATAGCCGTGCTGTACCAACACCAACGGCTTGGCTTTTGGGGTGGAAATCCGCAGGACTTCTTGTCGATCGCTTTCGGCAAGAAAACGGCGCTTGGCCGAAAACGATGATCCTGAGTGCCTGGGGCACCTCCAACATGAGGACCGGCGGCGATGACATTGCACAGGCGCTCGCGTTGATGGGCGTCCGACCGACCTGGGACAAGGCAGCGAACCGAGTGACGGGGTTTGAGATTATGCCCGCGAGCTTGCTTGATCGGCCCCGCGTCGATGTAACACTCCGTATCTCCGGCTTTTTCCGCGATGCATTCCCGCAGCAGATGGCCCTATTTGATAGCGCTGCCCGAGCTGTCGCCGCACTTGACGAAGACGATAGAACCAATCCTCTTGCCGCGCGGGTCAGGGTCGATCAAAACGCACTCATCAAATCAGGCGTCCCAGAAAAAGAGGCTAAAAATCGTGCCGGATATCGACTTTTCGGAAGCAAGCCGGGTGCCTATGGCGCTGGTTTACAGGCATTGATTGATGAAAAAGGGTGGACAGAATCAGGTGATCTTGCACGCGCCTATATCGCCTGGGGAGGCTACGCCTATGGCGCGGGGGAAGACGGCAAGGCAGAGCAATCACTGTTCGAACAACGTCTCGGTCAGGTGGAGGCCGTCATCCATAATCAGGATAATCGAGAGCATGACCTCCTCGATAGCGATGACTACTATCAGTTTGAGGGGGGTGTAACGGCCGCCGTCCGGCACATCAAGGGGACGCAACCCACGGTCTATCACAATGACCATTCCCGACCAGAAAGCCCGAAGATCAGAACACTAGAGGAGGAAGTAGGCCGCGTGGTCCGTGCCCGCGCCGCCAACCCCAAATGGATCGAGGGCGTAATGCGTCATGGCTATAAAGGTGCGTTCGAAATGGCCGCGACCGTCGATTACCTCTTCGCCTTCGCCGCGACGGCGCAGGCGGTGAAAGACCACCATTTCGATGCCATTTTTGATGCCTATCTCATGGATGACCGGGTTCGCGATTTTCTGAAAGAAAATAATCCCAACGCCCTTAGCGAGATGGCTGATCGATTTCAGGAAGCCCTGGATCGTGACCTTTGGCGTCCGCGGCGCAACACTATTCACGATGACCTTGCAAAGCTGAAACGGGAGGGAACCCGATGAACACGAAACTAACTCCGGAAGAAATCGCACGCGCCAACGAAAAAGCGGCCAAGAAGAAAGCCTCCCGCGACAAGATGCTGGCAACAAAAACGATCGAGAAGGGCCTGCTGATTGTCCATACCGGTAAGGGCAAAGGAAAGTCGACGGCGGCTTTCGGCCTCGCCGCCCGCGCGATCGGTAACGATATGAAGGTCGGCGTCGTTAAATATGTTAAGGGGAAATGGGAGACCGGAGAGCGATAAGTTCTGGAGGCTTTCCCGGACCAGATCGAAATACACACCATGGGCGAAGGTTTCACCTGGGAAACGCAGGATCGGGAGCGCGACATCCGCGCCGCAGAGAAAGCCTGGGAGAAGTCGAAAGAAATGATCGAGGCCAGCCGGGGTGATAATCCTGCCTATGACATGGTGATCCTTGATGAGCTAAATATTGTGCTCCGCTATGACAGCCTTCCGCTTGATGACGTTATTGAGTTCCTGAAAAACAAGCCGGAAAAGCTGCATGTTGTCGTGACGGGACGGAATGCGAAAGACGAACTGATCGAGATCGCCGATCTAGTAACCGAGATGACCCAAATCAAGCACCCCTTCCGCTCAGGCGTCAAGGCACAGGTCGGGATCGAATTCTAATGACGGCGACCCTCATGCTACAAGGAACGGGATCGGATGTCGGCAAGTCACTGCTTGTCGCCGGGCTGGCCCGCGCCTACAGCAATCGGGGAATAAAAGTGCGACCGTTCAAGCCGCAGAATATGTCAAACAACGCCGCCGTCACCATCGAGGGGGGCGAAATCGGGCGGGCGCAGGCGCTTCAGGCCCGGGCGGCGAGAACGCCGCTTCTCAATGACATGAATCCGGTGCTTCTGAAGCCCCAAAGCGATATCGGTGCGCAGGTAATTGTTCAAGGGAAAATGTGCGGAACAGCAGTCGCGCGTGACTATCAAAAGATGAAGCCGGAGCTGCTCTCAAAGGTGTTGGAAAGCTTCCACCGGATCGGCGAGGATGCGGATCTCGTCCTTTTCGAGGGTGCCGGCAGTCCGGCTTAATTCAATCTTCGCGCCAACGATATCGCCAATAT
>CALEMG010000404.1 GCA_937910835.1 uncultured Alphaproteobacteria bacterium
GATACTGGCCCCGAACAATGCCACACACGCTATAACAATACGCGCAAAATTGAACTGCATAGTCCCCCGTCCTTTAATTACCACGAGATTTGTGCTTTATTTTCACAATCAGCCAACGTCAAATGCTCCAATTCTTGGTAAACGGTAGCATCTGCGAATTAATGAGCGGTAAACAACATCAAATAAGATCAAGGTAAAGATACGGCATGGCGATGGAAGGTTTAACGGAGCGCGAAATTGATGAGCTGAATATCGAGTATCTGCCGCGCCGTACCGTACCGGATATGCCGCGTTATTTAGAGGATGCCACCCGGCGGAGCGAAGCAGCACGCGAAAGGCTGTCCGGCCATTATGACCAGCCCTATGGCGACACGGATTTGCAATGCGTGGATGTCTTTCCAGCGGCAAACACTGATGCACCGGTCTTTGTCTTTATCCATGGTGGATATTGGCGGGCACAGGACAAAAGCACCTACAGCGAAATTGCCGAGCCCTTTGTCAATGCGGGAGCGACGGTTGTCCTTCCTAATTACGATCTTTGCCCCGCTGTGACGATCACGGATATCGTCCAGCAAATGAGAAACGCGCTCACCTGGGTTTATAAGAATATCGCCGAGTATAATGGCGATCCGGATAAAATCTTTCTCTCAGGCCATTCGGCGGGCGGGCACCTCACCGGTATGATGATGTCGACGGACTGGCAGGCCATGAACCTGCCCAATAATATCCTGAAGGGCGCGACGCCACTAAGTGGTCTTTTTGATATTGAGCCCCATCGCCATACAGAGCTTCAGGCGGATATTCGTCTCACCGAGGCAGAGGCGGCGGCCAACAGCCCGCAATACCTCCCCCTCACCGCGCATTGCCCGGTGATCTGCGCAGTCGGCGGAGGGGAGAGCGCATCTTTCCACCGGCAATCGAAGGAATTTGCCGAAAAATGCCAATCGGCAGAGCTTCCTTGCGAATATTTTGAGATCGGAGAAGACAATCACTTCGACATCACCGACCGGCTGCACCAGGCCGATGATCCGCTTACCCGCGCCCAGCTAAAGCTGATGGGCCTCTAGGAGATTGTTATGGACACAACATTTATCCTGCTTTCCGTTTTTGGCATTTTTATTCCAGCGCTGATGCTGCCGGGACCGGATTTTATCGGTGTCGTCCGTTCCTCCATGACCGGCGGCACGAAACGCGGCTTGCTGACCTCGCTCGGGGTCTCGATCGGCCTACTGATGTATGCGAGCCTCAGCCTCCTTGGTCTTTCTGCCATTCTCACCCAATATGAATGGCTTGCCTGGGCAGTGCGAGTTGCCGGCGCGGGATACCTGATCTATCTCGGTGTCCGGCTCTTGTTCGTGAAGCCCGACGCGATGGAGATGACGACCGCAGAGCGCAAACCCGCAGGCAACGCGCTCCTTTTCGGATTTATGGTGACGCTCACCAACCCGAAGGCCGTGGTGCTGTTCACCAGCGTGTTCGCAACAGCGGTCACAGCGGAGACCCCAAGCTGGCTCCTTTTCGTGATGATCGCGCTGGTCTTTGCAAGTTCTCTCCTATGGTACACGATCGTCAGCCTGTTCATGTCCTCAAAACCGGTGATGAACCGCTTTGCGAAAGTCCGCCACTGGATTGAACGGACCGCCGGCGCCTGCTTTATCGCCATCGGCGGTAAGCTTCTAAGTGACGCGCGCAATCCGCTCAGCCCATAAAAAAACATCCTTTCGAGAAGAACGCACCCGCCGCCGCTCCCTTGCCACAGCCGCCTTCGGTCAGGA
>CALEMG010000405.1 GCA_937910835.1 uncultured Alphaproteobacteria bacterium
GGGGAAGTACTGGGTCTGGTACGCGGCAATGCGATCCGCGCCAAGCATATCGGGACGGATATTATTGCGGCACTGCGCAACTTGGTTGGCGGTGAGGTTCGAGAATACACCAAGCTGATGGGGGAAGCCCGTGAGCAGGCGACGGACCGCATGATTACAGAGGCCAAATTAAAGGGGGCTGATGCCGTCGTCGGGATGCGCTATACAACCTCCATGGTTATGGCAGGCTCTGCCGAAATTCTCGCCTATGGTACGGCGGTTCGGTTAAAGCCTGAAGCCTAGTAGTCTTCCTCGCACATTTCGATAACGCATTTGCCGTCCACCTTGCGGTCAATTACGGCATCCAGCGCATTGATGAACTGTGGAAGTGCGAACCGGGCGCCGATATCAGCAATGCTCTGGTCCTTTGCGTATAGATCAAGGACTCCCGCTACCATTTCATCGAGAGCCTCGATATGTTGCGCCCGGCTGCCACCCGGAGACCAGCCGAAGAAATGCCCAAGATTAAAGCCCATCGCGGATGCATTTTTCAAAAGCAGCGTATTGGCTGCGATCTTCGGGATTTCCCCGCAGGCATAGCCAATGGTGAGCAGTCGCCCTTCCCACGCCAGAGAGCGAATGGACTGGATTGTGACGTCACCCCCGATGCTGTCATAGACAAGATCGACCCCTCGACCGTTCGTAATATCCATGACAACATCCCTAAAGTTCGATTGCCGGTGGTCAATCACATGATCAGCCCCGTGACGGCGGGCAGTCTCGCAATGCTTTTCCCCGCCCGCAACTGCTATGACAGTCGCACCTAAAGCCTTTCCGATTTCGACAGCGGCCATCCCGACGGCACCTGCCGCTCCGTGAACCAGCAATGTTTCGCCGCTTTGTAGGTTGGCCCGGCGGATCAGCGCGCCGTAAGAGGTGTTGTAGGAGGTGATGATTGCCGAACCGACCGCAAAATCCATGTCTTCCGGGATTTTATGGCAGGCGACATCCTCAATTTTGCAGAAACCGGCGGCGCCGCCATGGTCGACACTGCACATGACATGATCGCCAACTGCGACCCGGGTTACATTTTCCCCGACAGTATGCACGATGCCGGCTGATTCTGTCGCGGGAATGTAGGGGAGGGGTGCTTTGCGCTGGTATTTTCCGGCTATGTTGAGGGAGGACGCAAAGCTCACCCCAGCCGCCTTGTTGCGGACGACGACTTCACCGGGACCGGGTTCCGGAACGGGAAGGGTTTCGAGCTTGACGACATCTTTATAGTTGCCGAATTCATGGACGACGATAGCACGCATGTCACGTTGATCCTGACTTATTATTATTTGAAAAACAGGGCTTTACTATAGCCGAGCCTTTCTCCGGAACAAGTTGTGGATGGGTGTTTTTTTACCTTCCCATGCGGAGTTCGCGGAAAATCTCCATCATGCCGCTGTTGACGCCGGGGCTGCTTGCAAGAATATCGCCTTTTTCAAGCATTTTCTCGCCGCCATCGATCTGCGTGACAAGGGCGCCCGCTTCGCGCGCGATAATGATGCCTGCGGCGATATCCCATTCCTGCAAATCACGTTCCCAATATCCGTCATACCGTGCGGCGGCAACGTAGCAAAGATCGAGTGACGCTGCGCCGTAGCGCCGCACCCCGGCGGAGATCGCCATGAACCGTTCCAGCTCTTTCAAGAACTTGTCGTGGTCCTTCTTGCCCAGAAACGGGATGCCTGTGGCGAAAATACTGTCGGCCATTCGGGTCCGGCTCGAGACACGCAGACGGCGGGTGTTGACAAAGGCACCGCTGCCTTTTTCTGCCCAGAACATCTCGTCCTTAACCGGGTCGAGCACAACGCCTGCTGTGATTTCCTTACCCGTCTTGATGGCGATGGAGATCGCAAAATGCGGCAGGCCATGGAGGAAGTTCGTGGTCCCGTCGAGGGGATCAATAACCCAGTAATGTTCTCCATCCTTCGCCGGAACATTCTTACCCTCTTCGGTGATGAAGCCATATTCGGGGCGAAGACGGGAGAGTTCCTCTCGCAAAGTTGCCTCGCAGGTCAGGTCCGCCTGGGTCACGAAATCCGCCGGCCCTTTGCGGGAAACCTGCAAATGCTCAACTTCGTTGAAATCGCGCAGGAGTTTGCGGGCCGCCTTGCGGGCCGAAAGTTCCATTGCATTGATGTCGGCAGATTTTCTCGCCATGGTTTGCTGCTTTACTCTTGATCAGGAGGCGGGGAGTTATGCGGGGCTTATTCCGCCCGCTTGAGATACTCGGATGTTTCCGTGTTGACAACGATTTTCTCGCCCGTGCCGCAAAATGGTGGGACCATCACCCGGATTCCGTTCTCTAGAATTGCTGGTTTATAAGAAGAAGCCGCAGTCTGCCCCTTCACCGTTGGCTCGGTTTCGGTGATTTCAAGGGTAACCTGCTCGGGCAGGATCACGGTCAGCGGGCTTTCTTCATGAAATTCAATCTCGACATCCATGCCGTCCTGCAGGAATGCGGCACGCTCGCCGACCATATCCTTGGAGATGGAAACCTGCTCATAGTTTTCGGTATCCATGAAGGTCAGCAATTCACCATCCTCAAACAAAAACTGGTGCGGTTTTTGGTCCAGGCGAACCCGCTCAACGGATTCGGAGGCACGAAAACGTTCGTTCAGTTTCGTACCATCGCGGAGGTTTTTAAGTTCTACTTGCAGATAAGCGCCGCCCTTGCCGGGCTGCGTATGCTGAATTTTTACGGCGACCCACAGGCCGCCCTTATGTTCGATCACATTGCCCGGACGGACAGCATTTCCGTTAATTTTCATGATTTTTCATCGCTCTTGTCAAAAATTCTGCGCGGAACCTACCAGTTTGCCACGACCTTATCAATCACCCGATTAAAGGCAGTAACCGCTTCCTACGGGCCATCCTAATAAACCCAAACACCCCCGGCGACAGCCAGAAACTCCGCGCCGCTCTCCAGCAGAATGCCCGCATTCTCCACCGTAATGCCACCAATGGCGACCGAGGGGATTAACGTTGTCTCCGACCACCAAGCGAGTAGCTCCGGTTCCGCCTTGACGGTGTTCTCCTTAGTGTAGGAGGGGAAAAAGGCACCGAAGGCCACATAATCGGCCCCGTCGTCACCAGCAACCATCGCCAGATGCTTTGAATTTTTGCAGGTCACACCGATAATCATATCGGGCCCCAGAATTGCGCGCGCCTTTTTATAGGGCATGTCATCCTGACCGATGTGAACACCGTCAACACCCAGTTCCTTGGCGAGGTCAACATCGTCATTGAGAAGAAAGGCAACATTGGCCTCTTCCGCGATGGGAAGGAGACGCTTAGTCGCCGCAACGACTTCTTCGGCGGGGCTGTCTTTCAAGCGAAGCTGGAAACAACCAACGTCTCCGCCCGCGAGTGCATCCCGAAAGGCCGTCTCGAAGGCATCAAGATCAATAACCGGTGGTGATATCAGGTAGAGACGGGGACGTTCCCGGCCTTCTTCGGACGTTGTCCCCATAAGGCCTTATTCCATATCCGAACTGTATTCGCCGTCACGGGCGGCACTGGTTAGTTTCGCGCGGTGCAGGAAGGCGGCCTGCGCGGCTTCCACATTCTCAGGCTTGCCCTGCCATGTGGCAAGGGCGGATGCCTGAAGCGCCCGACCGAAGGAATAGCTGATTTCCCAGGGGAATTTACCCATCTTGTTCATGGCATTGAGATGCTCGGTCGCCTGTTGTTCGCTCTGTCCGCCGGAAAGGAAGACAATTCCCGGTACCGCCGCTGGCACTGTCTGCTCAAAACAGTAGAGGGTCTTGGTCGCGACTTCTTCGATACCGGCCTGTTCGGGGCAGTCCTTACCGGAAATAACCATATTGGGTTTCAGCAGCATTTGTTCAAGCACGACACGCTGTTTGTAAAGCTCATCAAAGACTGTTTTCAGAGTCGTTTCCGTAACTGCATAGCATTCATCGATGTTGTGATCGCCATCCATCATCACTTCCGGTTCAACAATCGGGACGATCCCCGCTTCCTGACAGAGTGCCGCATAGCGGGCGAGGGCATGGGCGTTGGTATCGATGCAATACTGACTGGGCGCGCTGTCTCCAATGGAGATGACCGCTCGCCATTTGGCAAAGCGTGCGCCGATCTTGTGATACTCATTGAGCCGGTCGCGGAGGCCATCCAGTCCTTCTGTCACCAGTTCGCCTTCAGAAAAAGCGAGGGGTTTCGCGCCCGTATCGACTTTGATGCCGGGGATAATGCCCTGGCCCTTGATCAGATCAGTCAGGGGCGCGCCATTCTTTGCCTGCTGACGAATGGTTTCATCATAGAGGATGACGCCACTGACATAGTCGCCCGCACCCTTTGAGGAGAGCAGCAGCTCGCGGTAATCGCGGCGGGTTTCTTCCGTGCTGGGCGTGTTGATGGTATCAAGGCGCTTCTTGATGGTCCCGGTGCTTTCATCCGCGGCCAGGATGCCTTTGCTGGGGGCGACAAGTGCTTTCGCGATATCTTCTAGGTCCATGTCATCCATTTTCTTCACCTCTTGTAATTTCTGCCGGATCAGCGGCTAAGCGCGGCAACGCCCGGAAGCGTCTTGCCTTCCATCCATTCAAGGAAGGCGCCGCCAGCGGTCGAGATATAGGTCAAACCCTCGGTAACGCCTGCTTTTGCCAGAGCCGAAACCGTATCTCCGCCCCCTGCGACGGAAATAAGCGTGCCTGCCTTGGTCAGTTTTTCAGCCTCCTTGGCGACGGCAATGGTGCCCGCCCCGAAGGGGTCAATCTCGAAGGCGCCAAAGGGGCCGTTCCAGATCAGTGTTTTTACCGTTGCGAGACGTTCTTTGAGCAGGGTAACAGATTCCGGCGCGACATCGAGAATCATTTCGTCTGCCTGGACATCATCGACATGTGCCGTCCGGTTGGTCGCGCCCGCCTTGAATTCCTTGGCCAGCACAACATGGGAGGGAAGCAGAACATCGCACCCCACCTTTTCGGCCTTGGCGAGAATCTCGGAGGCTGTCTCGGCGAGGTCATGCTCGCAGAGTGATGCGCCAACATTCACGCCCTTGGCGTTGAGGAAGGTATTAGCCATGCCGCCACCAATCACAAGCACATCCACCTTCTCGATCAGGTTAAAGAGGAGATCAAGCTTGCTGGAGATTTTTGCGCCGCCGACAACCGCCATAACTGGGCGGGCGGGTTTTTCCAGTGCCTTTGACAGCGCCGTCAACTCAGCCTCCATATTCCGGCCGGCATAGGCGGGCAGGAGATGGGCCAGTGCCTCGGTCGAGGCATGGGCGCGATGGGAGCAGGAGAAGGCATCATTCACATAAGCGTCGCCAGCGGCGGCAAGTTCCTTCGCAAATTCCGCATCGTTCTTTTCTTCGCCCGCGTGAAAGCGGACATTCTCGGCCAGCAGGATATCGCCTGCCTTGGCCGAGGTGACGGCCGCCGCGACCGGCGCGCCAATACAATCTTCAATAAAGGTAACCGGCCGCTCGATATGTGCGGCCAAGCCGTCGGCAATGGGACGGAGGGACATTTCCGGGACGACCTTGCCTTTGGGCCGCCCGAAATGGCTGAGCAGAAGGACTTTCGCGCCTTTATCCGCGAGTTCGTTCAGGGTGGGCAGGATCCGGTCAATGCGGGTGAAATCGGCAATCTTGCCATCCTCCACCGGCACATTGAGATCCACCCGGACCAGAACCGTTTTCCCGCGGGCATCCAGATCATCGAGAGTCCTGAAATCAACCATATTGTAACTCCGTCCGCGTTCGCGTTACTTGGCGTTCGCCATGGCGAGAGCCGTATCGCTCATCCGGTTGGAGAAGCCCCATTCGTTGTCGTACCAGCTCAGGACACGAACGAAGGTGCCGTCGATGACCTGTGTCTGGGTCAGATCGAAGGTGGAAGAGGCCGGGCTGTGGTTGGAGTCGATGGAAACAACCGGATCGCTGTTCGCTTCAAGTACACCTTTCAGGCGACCGTTCGCGGCCTTGCTGATCGCGTCGTTGATTTCTTCCTTGGTAGTCGCACGACCGGCAACGAAAGTAAGGTCGATCATCGATACATTCGGTGTCGGTACGCGGACCGAGGTGCCATCGAGCTTGCCGACCAGTTCCGGCAACACCAGACCAACAGCCTTGGCCGCGCCTGTGGATGTCGGGATCATGGACATACCGGCAGCGCGGGCACGACGAAGATCGGAATGCAGCGTATCCAGTACCGGCTGATCGCCTGTAAAGGCATGAATAGTCGTCATGAAGCCATGAACCAGCCCGACAGAGTCGTTCAGTACCTGCGCGACCGGAGCCAGGCAGTTTGTGGTGCAGGATGCGTTGGAAACGACCGTGTGGTCTTTCGTCAGCTTGTCATGGTTGACGCCGTAGACGACGGTCAGATCAACGTCAGTACCGGGTGCGGAGATAAGGACCTTCTTCGCGCCCGCTTCCAGATGCTTGGCAGCGGCGTCGCGCTTGGTGAAGATGCCGGTACATTCAAAGGCGATATCGACATTGAGATCGCCCCAGGGCAAATCGGCAGGGTTGCGCTCAGCCGTTACCTTGATCGGGCCGCGGCCGAGATCGATGGTATCGCCGTTAACCGTCACTGTGCCGGGATAGCGACCATGTACGCTATCATATATCAGAAGATGGGCGTTGGCTGCAACCGAACCCAGATCATTGATGCCGACAACTTCAATATCGGTACGACCAGATTCATAGATTGCCCGAAGGATATTCCGTCCAATCCGTCCAAAACCGTTAATTGCTACACGAACAGTCATTTTCTTCTACTCCTGATTGCCGGTCTCTAATCTATGCCGGCCTTTGCTCTTAAGTTAAAGCCTGTCTTTTGCCGATGCGACAATTGCCTCGGCGGTAATGCCAAAATGTTTATAAAGATCGCCTGCCGGAGCGGAGGCGCCGAAACTGTCAATGCCAATAAAGCCGCCTTCTGAGCCGGTGTATCTTTCCCAGCCCATGGAGCAGCCCGCTTCAACAGCAATCCTTACAGTATCCACATTAAGTGTTTCTTTTTTGTAAGCATCGTCCTGTTTCTCGAACAATTCCCAGCATGGCATGGAAACGACCCGCGTGCCGATACCTTCGCTTTCCAACATCTTCTGCGCTTTCAGGGCAAGAGATATTTCTGACCCGGTTGCAATAAGGGTAACCTTTGCCTCCAGATTGGCGGCTGCCAGCTCATATCCACCTTTGCTGCACAGATTCTTTGCGGTGTGGGTTTTCCGGACCAACTCCAGCCCCTGACGGCTGAGTGACAGGATGGACGGGGTCGATTTGGATTGTAGCGCAATCTGCCAGCATTCCGCCGTCTCGACCGCATCCGCCGGACGGAAGACATTTACATTAGGCATAGCACGCAAGGCAGCCAGATGCTCCACCGGCTGATGTGTCGGGCCGTCTTCACCAAGTCCGATAGAATCATGGGTCATCACATAGATAACTCGCTGCTCCATCAGAGCGGAGAGACGGATTGCCGGACGCGCATAGTCGGTGAAGACCATAAAGGTGCCGCCATAGGGAATAAAGCCCCTGTGCAGGGCCATGCCGTTCATGATGGCGGCCATGCCGAATTCGCGTACACCGTAATATATATAGCGGCCAGAGAAATCATCCGCTGTTACCGGCTGCAACTGTGGTGTCAGGGTGAGGTTTGATCCTGTCAGGTCGGCGGAGCCGACGACAGTGAAAACAACCTAGTAATAAATGACTTTCAGCGCTTCCTGGCTTGATTTTCGCGTTGCCCAAGCCGGGGCATCCTCACTTAGCTGCCGTTTATATTCCAAAATAGCATCTTCAAGATCTGACGGTAGGTCACCGGCCAGGCTGTTTTTGAATTCCGACCGCACCTCTGCTGGCAGGGCCTTAAGGCTTTCCTCCCAGGCAGCGGAGTGCCGTGCTCCCATTGTGCCGACACAGCGCCATTTATCGAGGATGTCGTTGGGGATATCAAACGGCGCATGTGGCCAGTTCAACTCCTTACGGGCGAGGGCGATTTCCTCGTCACCGAGCGGAGCGCCATGAACGCCAGAAGTGCCTTGCTTATTGGGGGCGCCGAAACCAATCGTCGTGCGGCAGGCAATCATGGACGGTTTGTCCGTTTCCTTCGCCGCGGCGATGGCTTTTTCGATCTGTGCCTCATCATGGCCGTCAACGGCCTGAACGTCCCATCCATGGGCTTCAAAGCGTTTGGTCTGATCATCTGAGACCGCAAGATCGGTGGAGCCGTCGATGCTGATGGAATTATCATCCCACAACACGATTAGCTTGTTCAGCTTGAGGTGACCGGCGAAAGAGATCGCTTCATGGCTGCTCCCTTCCATCAGACAACCGTCGCCAGCAATCACGTAAGTATGGTGATCGACAATGTCTTTATAGCGAGCAGCCTGCATCTTTTCGGCAAGCGCCATGCCGACCGCCATGGCAAGGCCCTGACCAAGCGGTCCGGTCGTTGTTTCCACACCATCTGCATGTCCGAATTCCGGATGACCGGCGGTTTTCGAACCCAACTGGCGGAAATTTTTGATTTCCTCCAGGGTCATGTCCTTATATCCAGTCAGGTGCAGCAGTGAATACAACAGCATTGACCCATGGCCAGCCGACAGCACGAAACGATCGCGGTCAGGCCAGTCCGGCTTCGCCGGGTCAAATTTCAGGAATTTGGAAAACAGGACGGTCGCGACATCGGCCATCCCCATTGGCATGCCCGGGTGCCCGGAATTTGCAGCCTGCACGGCATCCATGGACAACGCCCGGATGGCGTTAGCCATATCATCATGTTTGCTTGAGTTCGGTGACGACTTAAGCCCGATCTTGTTCATACTTGGCTCATCTCCATCCACCAGGCGTTCCTGATATCACCCTTAATTTTGCGTGCCATACGCGATTGAAAGGGGCAAATGCACAGGGTGCACTTTCGGATTGCTGGTGCCCGTCTTCGGGTTGGTTTCAAAATGTATCCGTTCGTCAGATCATTCCGCTCTATCTGCCGACTTCGCGCATTGACGAGCCGGCGTCCGGAATGCAAAGCCAAAAGGGGTTCCTTTCGGAATCGGGGCGAAGATGCCGCCCAAACATCTGTACGTCAACCGCTTAGTTCATGGAAACGGCGCGAATCCCTACAAAATGTGCCTCAACCAATAAGGTTGACGAGCGTTACAGCATGATCGTATTGTCAAAGGTGAGAGATTTCCGGTAACTGACCATAAACAGTGTGGAATAGTCTGATGGGGAACGAGCAGGATAGCGAATCGAGGATGGAGGCGGCCATTACCCGGCTTGAGAAAGCCGCCACTACCTTGGCGCTGGAGAAACAGCAGGGGGAATTTAGTTCGGGCGGCGACGCCGTCGGATCAGACCTCGCTGCCGAGAATGAGGCGCTGAAAAGCGAGCTTGAAACATTGCGTGGCAAATATGAGGCGCTGAAAAAGAAGACACAAACTGTGTCCGGCCGCCTTGATCAGTCAATTGATCAACTCAGCATGATATTGGAGCAGTAGCATGGGATCACTGACAGTCAATGTAAATGGACGGTCATATCCGATTGTCTGCGGCGACGGTGAGGAGCCACATCTGGAGTATCTGGCCGAGTTCGTCGATAAAAAGGTTCAGGACCTGACGGGTTCGGTCGGGAATGCGAGCGAAGGGCAACTCCTGCTGATGGCTTGCCTGCTCATCGCCGATGACCTGTCACAGGCTTATGAAACAATCGAAAAACTCCGGGAGGATGCTGAGGCTTCCGGCGACACTTCCGCGCGCGATGCCTGGGCAGAAAAAATTGAGGCTATTGCACAAAAGCTCGAAAATGCTTAAATGGACGATGTTGCACTGACTTGTGCGTTAGACGAATGATATCCTGGGGCCAATAACGAAATCCCGGGAGCTGATCCCTGACTGGACCGTGGTCCTAATATATCGGCGCCCACCTGACTTGTCAGGCCACAGCGATTTCCACGCGTCGACGGCTATGTTGGTGCAGCTTTTGCCTATTTCCGGATCCTGCCGAAAAGCTGCTTGTGACACTATCCCACAGAGACAAAAAACAGCAACAGCGCGATACCGCTTTTGCGCGCCGGGCTGCAATAGTCGCGGGCGATGCGGGAGAGAAGGCTTCGCGCCGGTTTCTGGATGCGTTCCCGAAGTTGGATGGCTTGATTATCTCTTTATATTGGCCGCTTGGGAGCGAGCTTGATACGAAGCCGCTCCTGCGGGCGCTCCATGATCTAGGTGTTGTTTGTGCCCTGCCGGTGGTGGAACGAAAGGACCATCCGCTTTCCTTTCGCCGCTGGACGCTAGAAACGGTGCTTGAGCCCGGCGCCTTTAACGTATTGGTCCCCGCGAAATCCGCCGACTATGTGATCCCCGATTTTGTGGTTACGCCGATGCTTGCCTTCGATGCGGCGGGCTATAGACTGGGATATGGCGGAGGGTTTTATGACCGCACATTGGAGAAGCTCCGAAATGAGGGGAAATGCCGTGCAATTGGATTTGCCTATGCCGCGCAGGAATTGGCGAAAGTGGTCATTGACAGCTATGATCAACGGTTGGACGGCATAATAACAGAAAAAGACGTTAGGATAATAAAATGAAAATCCTTTATTTCGGCGATGTGGTGGGCCGTTCGGGGCGTGACATCCTGATCGGACAACTCCCGAAAATTCGCGAACGTCTATCACCGGATTTCATTGTTGTTAATGGCGAGAACGCTGCGGGAGGTTTCGGTATAACCGAAAAAATCGCAGAAGAGTTCTTTAGCGCGGGAACGGACTGTGTCGTGCTTGGTAATCACAGCTTCGACCAGAAAGAGATTATGCCGGTCCTGGAAAAAGATGCCCGTATCCTCAGGCCGGTTAATTATCCGAAAGATACGCCTGGTCGTGGTTTCAGTGCCTTAAAGACACGCCGCGGCAAGACAATTCTGGTCGTACAGGTAATGGCGCGCCTGTTTATGGATCCACTCGATGATCCGTTCGCGGCGGTTGAAAAGCTGCTTGCCGGAAATCCGCTGGGTAAGAAATATGACGCCATTCTCGTTGATATTCACGGGGAGATCACGTCCGAGAAAATGAGCATGGGGCATTTTTGCGATGGCCGGGTTTCCATGGTTGTTGGTAGCCATACTCATGTGCCCACGGCGGATGCGCAGATTTTCCCGGGCGGTACGGCTTAGCAATCCGATGCGGGCATGTGCGGCGACTATAATTCCGTGATTGGCATGGACAAGGAAGAGCCGCTCCGTCGCTTCACCCGAAAAATCCCGGGAGGACGCTTTTCTCCGGCGCTGGGCGAGGGGACGGCCTGTGGTATTTTCGTTGAGACGGACGATAAAACCGGCTTGGCGAGTTATATTTCGCCACTGCGTGTGGGGGGGCGGCTGATGGAGATATGGCCCGAGCTTTCCTGAAGCCTGTCTTAGGTGCAAAAAGGACGTGCCTCTTTAAGGCGGATCGGGTACAAACGGCAAAACAGTAACCAAATAGTATTAAGACCAAGAGATAGAATATGGCGGGACATTCACAATTCAAGAACATCATGCACCGCAAGGGCGCTCAGGATAAAAAGCGGGCGAAAATTTTTGCCAAGCATATCCGGGAACTGACGGTGGCGGCGAAAACCGGCTTGCCCGATCCGGCCATGAACCCGCGTCTCAGGAGTGCTATCTCCGCTGCCCGCAGCGACAATATGCCGAATGATAATATCGACCGCGCGATCAAGCGTGCCTCAGGCGAGGCTGGCGCCGATAATTACGAGGAAATGCGCTATGAGGGCTATGGCCCCGGCGGCGTCGCCATTATTGTCGAGACATTGACTGATAATCGCAATCGCACGGCCGCCGATGTTCGCGCCGCCTTCGCAAAGGCGGGCGGGACGATGGGGGAGACGGGCTCTGTTGCCTTTATGTTCGATCGGATTGGGCAGGTTATTTATGCGGCGGACGCAATAGATGCCGATGACATGTTCGAAGCGGCGCTGGAGGCGGGTGCGGAGAATGTCGAGAGCGATACGCAGATCCACGATATTACCTGTGCGATGGAGGATTTCAATGATGTCCGCGACGCGCTGGAGGAGAAATTTGGCACCCCGCAGGAAGCGGGCATCGTCTGGAAGCCGCAGAACTCCATCCCGGTTGAGACAGAAGATCTGGCCAACTCTCTCTTTAAGTTGGTGGATGTGCTCGAAGATAATGACGATGTGCAGAAGGTTTCGGCCAATTTCGATATTCCCGAAGAAATCATGGAGAAATTGGGCGACTAACTTTTTAGAAGGACAGTAATTTTATCATGCGTTTATTGGGGCTGGATCCGGGACTTCGCCATACCGGCTGGGGGATCATAGAGGCAGAGGGCAACACCCTTCGGCATCTGGCCAATGGCGCGATTTCCTCCGATGGCACACTGGATTTATCGCAGCGGTTGGTGCAGCTTTATGACGGGATTGCGAAAGTTATCGCGGACTGGCAGCCGGCCGAGGCGGCGGTTGAGGAAACCTTCGTCAACAAGAACCCGGTCTCGACGTTGAAACTCGGTCAGGCGCGCGGCATTTCCCTTCTGGTCCCCTCCCTCCATGGCCTCGCGGTTGAGCAATACGCCCCCAACAAGATCAAGAAATCTGTCGTTGGCGCGGGTCACGCTGGTAAAGAGCAGATCCATGCCATGGTCGGCATGTTGCTGCCCGGTTGCCAGATTGCAAATGAACATGCGGCTGACGCGCTCGCCGTTGCCATCTGTCATGCTCATTACGCGAGTAGCAACCGCAACCTTAAAAAAGCCACCATGATGGCGGGACGGGCGTCATGATCGCGAAATTGACCGGAAAACTCGACGAGGTTGGCGAGGACTGGATCGTGATTGATGTCGGGGGTGTTGGTTATCTCGTTTTCTGTTCCGGCCGAACACTAAGGAGCCTGCCAGAGACAGGCGGAATTGTCTCCCTCTATATCGAAACCCATGTGCGTGAAGATCATATCCATCTTTATGGTTTTGAAAGTGTGGCCGCCCGGGCATGGTTCACCCTTTTACAGACGGTGCAGGGTGTCGGTGCGAAAGTCGCGTTGGGCATTCTCTCGCTGTATAGCGGCGATGAGCTTACGCAGATTGTCGCGGCGCAGGACAAGACGGCATTGACCCGTGTTTCCGGTGTCGGTCCGAAAGTTGCGGGCCGGATCACCGCCGAATTGAAGGACAAGGTCGCTAAAATGGACTTAGGGCCTGTTGCCTTTAACGCAGAAGTGAGCCAAGCGGCACCGAAACCGGCACAAGCCGCCGCCGGGGATGCTGTCTCCGCGCTGGTTAATCTTGGGTATGGCCGGGCGGAAGCCTTTGGGGCCGTCGCGGCGGCCGCGCGCAGCCTTGGTCCCGAAGCCTCGGTTGAGACACTGATCACCGCCGGGTTGAAGGAGCTGGCCGCATGAGTGACGAGAGACTTGTGAGCGCCGCGTCCAGCACACAGGATGATACCGAGACCCAGTTTCGCCCGCAGGTACTAGACGACTTTATCGGCCAGAAGCAGGTGCGGGAGAATTTAAGCGTCTTTATCCAGGCGGCAAAAGCGCGTGGTGAAGCGCTTGATCATGTAATGTTTTTTGGCCCTCCCGGTCTTGGCAAGACGACCCTCTCGCAGATTGTCGCGCGAGAGCTTGGTGTGAATTTCCGCGCCACCGCCGGACCGGTCATTACCAAGGCAGGCGATCTCGCGGCGCTTCTCACCAATCTTGAAAAGAACGATGTTCTCTTTATCGACGAGATCCACCGGTTAAGCCCCGCCGTTGAGGAAATTCTCTATCCGGCGATGGAGGATTTCCATCTTGATCTCATCATCGGGGAGGGGCCTGCCGCCCGGTCCGTGCGGATCGACTTGCCTCCCTTTACGCTTGTTGGTGCAACGACCCGTTCCGGCCTGATCACGACGCCGCTCAGGGAACGCTTTGGCATACCGCTCCGTATGAATTTCTATGAGCCCGAAGAACTCAGGCTGATCGTTGCGCGCGGCGCGCGGGTACTGGGCGTGAATTTGACGGATGACGGCGCGATCGAAATTGCACGGCGCAGCCGCGGCACGCCGCGCGTCGCCGGACGACTTCTGCGCCGCGTGCGGGATTTCGCGGCAGTCGCCGGTGCCGATCTTGTGGATGCGGTGAAGGCCGACGCCGCGCTCAACCGCCTTGAAGTCGATAAGCGCGGGCTGGATAACATGGACCGGCGCTACCTTGGGCGCATCGCCGAGGATTTCGGCGGCGGGCCGGTTGGTGTCGAAACCCTGTCTGCGGCGCTCTCCGAACCTCGTGATGCGATCGAGGATATTATTGAGCCGTATCTGATCCAGCAGGGATTTCTGCAGCGGACCCCACGCGGGCGCATGCTGACCCGAGCGGCATTTGACCATTTGGGGCTGACCTTTCCGAAGGCGATGAGCGAGCAACTCTCCCTGATCGACGAAGAGAGCAGGGATGAGTGAAGTTAAAATGCACGGTCGGTTTGCGGCGGACGCGGCGGGAACGAGGCATATCTTCCCGCTTTCCGTTTATTGGGAGGATACGGACGCAGGAGGCATTGTGTATTACGCCAATTATCTCAAGTTCACGGAACGCGCGCGAACCGACATGCTGCGGGGGCTTGGCATCAACCAGCAGGCGATGATGCAGTTGGAGGGTGCGAATTTTGTCGTTCGCGCCTGCGAAATCGAATATCTTAAGCCAGCGAAGATGGAAGATGAACTTGAAATTGTGACTTCGGTAACTGATTTACGTGGCGCTTCTTTAAGGATGGCGCAGAATATTTATCGCGATACGGACCTTCTCGTGGAGACGAAAGTACGTGTCGCCTGCCTTGATAGAGACGGGAAGCCGCAGCGTCTTTCTTCTGCCATAAATGACAAGTTTAATGCGATTTTGGGCGATTCGGCTTTACATGCGAAGACTTTAGCCAGGGAAGAGTAAATGGAAAATGAAGCAATTGTCGTCACCCAGATGGGCGGCGGTGCTCACGATTTATCGATGGTCGGCCTGTTTGTTCAGGCCGATATTGTTGTTCAGATAGTAATGATCGTTCTGGTCCTGGCCTCCTTTTGGAGCTGGGCGATTATAATCGACAAGATCTTGCGATTTCGCCGGATTACCGCTGATGCGGATGATTTCGAGAATGAGTTCTGGTCTGGCGGCAATCTTGAGGATTTACAGCGCCGGGTCGGCTCCAGCCCTGACAACCCGCTTGCCATGTTGTTCGCCGCCGCCATGAAGGAATGGGCCCGCTCGACAGAGAAAGGCCTTGGCAAGCATGCGCATACCGGGCTTCAGGCACGCATCCATCAGGTGATGCGCGTAACCATCGACCGGGAGGTGGAACGGCTTGAGAAATATCTGGGCTTTCTCGCGACCGTTGGATCGACAGCGACCTTCCTTGGCCTGTTCGGTACCGTTTGGGGCATTATGAACAGTTTCCAGTCAATTGCGGCCACAAAGGATACCAGCCTCGCCGTAGTTGCCCCGGGCATCGCGGAGGCCCTGTTCGCCACAGCACTCGGCCTTGTTGCGGCCATACCGGCGGTCGTCGCCTATAATAAATTCTCCAATGATCTGCAGCGGATCATTACCCGCCTTGAAGGTTTCGCCGGAGAATTCTCCGCCATTCTCTCGCGCCAGCTCGATCAGGACGACTGATATGGATGCCAACAATTATAAGGCTTTTACCGGCAAGGGCCGCCGCCGCCGCCATACACAGATGTCGGAGATCAATGTAACACCGTTCGTCGACGTCATGTTGGTGCTGCTGATTGTTTTCATGGTGACGGCGCCGCTGCTGACTGTAGGTGTGCCTCTGGAACTCCCCAGCAGCAAGGCCGCAACCGTACAAGGAAATGATGAGCCGTTGGTCATCAGCGTCGATGGGGAAGGGCGGCTCTATCTTGAAGATGTTGAGATCGAGCTTGCCAACCTGGTGCCCAAGCTTCTGGCGGTGACTGGAGCGAAACAAGACCAGCGTATTTTCGTGCGCGGTGATACCAATGTAGCTTATGGC
>CALEMG010000406.1 GCA_937910835.1 uncultured Alphaproteobacteria bacterium
GGCAACCACAGCCTTGGGCTCCGCCCGACCGGCGGCCACCAGATCACAATTCTGCTCAATACGAATGATAACAAAGCAAGGCCGGGCAAGTGCCATACGCTAGCCGTCCGCATCGGAGGTATCGTCGAGATTTTTCTCAATGACTTTAGCCGCAGAGATAGCCGCCTGTTCCGTTTCTTTGGCGGCATTTTCGCCCTCGTTCTTGGCAGGTGCGGTCTCCGCGCGCGATGGATCGGCGGTTTCGACCGGACCCTGCGGCTCTGAACCAAAAAACATGTCACTGCGGTGATAGAGAAACAGACCAGCCACTAGAATCAGCAAAATTGCCAGGATACCAAATACGCGCACCAGAGCCTCACTCGATTAACCATATATGTCGCTATTATGAACCCCCACGGCAATTCGCGCAATCTTTAGTAAAATTTGGGGAATACGGGGTGCGGACTACTGGACCTTATTGTTAATCGACGGAATGCTTTTCAGGTAAGCGGCAATCGCGGCGAGATCGTCATCCGTCAATTTTGATGTGCTATGGCTGATCACTTCCTCCATGCTGCCCTGAACATTGTCAAAATCCGGCTTCATGCCATCCTTCATGAAACTGACGAGATCCCCCTCAGACCAGTCGCCGATCCCCGTTTCGGCATCCGGAGTGATATTGGGGACTTTCTCCCCCTCCCCGCCATTGGTAGTTCCGGCAAGATAAAGGCTACTGTCCGTTCCGCCCAGGAAGTTGCGCGGTGTATGACATTCCCCGCAATGGGTTAATGCCTCCACCAGATACCCACCGCGCGCGGTCATCTCACTGGTGTTAGCGGGTGGGACATAGGGGCCATCCTTAAAAAAGAGAAGCCGCCATCCCCATTGCAACCATCGCCAGGAAAACGGCGCAGAAACATCATGCGGGCGATTTTCTTTCGCCGTCGGCGTCAACGACATTAGGTGGGCTTTAATCGCAAGCGCATCCCCATCTGTCATTTTAGTGTAGCTGGTGTAGGGAAAGGCCGGAAAATAATAATGCCCTGACGGAGAAACACCGTCCTTCAAGGCGGTTAAAAAATCTTCATCCGACCAAGATCCAATGCCGGTCTTCGGATCGGGCGTGATATTGGGCGTATAGAAGATCCCGAAAGGCGTCTCAAGCGCCCGCCCGCCTGCGAAGGGCGCACCATCGTTCTTGATATCCGTATGACATCCATAGCAACCGCCCGCCGCGGTGAGATAGGCGCCTTTATCCGTCCCCTCATCCGCCTGCAGAACGCCCATGCCGAACGCCATCGAGAGGACAAAACCACCCAACCACAGGAAGGCGGCTTTGGAAAAAAACTGCCACCCTCTCGCGAGTACCTCGATCGCGCAGGCGCTCATGGGTTACGCTATTGTTTCGGTTTGCGGAACTGCTTGTGGCACGCACCACAGGTGCCGCCAGTTTCCTTCAGCGCCGCGCCGATCATTGCCTGATCGCCCGTCTTTACAGCCGCGACCAACTGCGTCGCTGCCGCTTGGAAATCTTCGATGTCTTTCTGGAATTCGTCTGGTTGTGTCCAGATTTCCGGCTTCGCACGAGATGCCTCTACGCCTGATCCTTCCGGGTAAAGCTTAGGCATATTTGCCGCAATCTCGGCAATTTGTGCTGCGTTGTCATTCAAGGAGTCACTATAGGACATTTCCCCTTTGGCGACCTTTGCAATGGCCCCCATATTCATGCCGAGTTTCTTCATTTCCGCAATCCTGAAATCCGCCTCGGCATTCCCTGTGGATTCCGAATGAGCGCTGGCCATACCGCCAAGCAGAGCGCTGCCAATCAAGATTGCCATAACCGGTTTCGTGAGCATCTTCTTCATTTTCTAACTCCCAAGCTAGTTAAATATAAGATCAATTCGATATGCCTTGCGCCTTAAGATACGAAAAAGCCTAAGTTTATTGCGGGATAACAACAACCATTTCCGCTCCTCCCGTTCCATGAACCTTGTCATGGGCACGAATACGAACCTTTTTAACATGCATCGGCAGGGACAAGGTTTTGGATCTGGTAAAAGGTTGCTCATCCTCATGAGGATGCATAAGGGTCCGGCTGCCGAGATTGTTTCCATCCATGTCCAAGATATCCCAGCGATCTGCATAATGGTCCCACCCCTCGTCGTTATGACGAACGGTCACGCTGAAGCGATAAACATCCGCATCGACTTTCACGACCTTGACGTCAATGACATCCGCTTCCCCCGCCAAAAGAGGGCTTGACGACAAGAGCAGGAAGCCGCACATAGCAAGGATAAAGATACTTCTCATATCTCACTCTCTTCCGGTATAGTTCGTGCCATGACCCAGATCTCTTCACTTTGCGTTTATTGCGGCTCCCGGATACCCAAGGACCCTTCACATATTGACGCAGCCAAATCCCTCGGCAAAGATCTCGCCGAAAGCGGGATCCGGCTTGTCTACGGTGGCGGGCATGTCGGCCTTATGGGCGTCATTGCAGATGCCACGCTTAACTCTGGAGGACAGGTTACCGGGATTATCCCCGGTCATCTACATGATATTGAAGTCAGTCACGAGAAATTGACGGAACTGCATATTGTCGACAGCATGCATGCCCGCAAAGAGAAGATGTTTCAAACATCCGATGCCTTCGCAGTGCTTCCAGGCGGCCTTGGGACTTTGGATGAAACATTTGAAATGGTCACCTGGCGACAGCTTCGCCTGCATGACAAGCCCATCGTCCTTGTCAATTACAAGAATTACTGGCGTCCTCTCCTCGATCTGATTGATCATATGATAGAAGCGGGATTCGTAGAGAAGGAAGCGCTTGGCTATTTCACCGTGGTTGAGGAGCTGAAGGACATCATTCCTGCCCTTGTGAAGGCGCCGGATGCGGAAATAAAGCCCGATATCTCAAAATTTTAGAGGGAATTTGCTGTTTTTTGCCGGATCGGCTTGCACAGATCGCCGACAATGATATTTTGCAGCCGCAGAACAACTAACCCATAGGCTAAGAAGGACGTCGATATGCCAAAAATTCAAGTCAAAAATCCAGTCGTGGAGCTGGATGGCGACGAAATGACCCGGATTATCTGGGAGTTCATCAAGAATAAACTCATTCTTCCCTATTTGGATATCGATCTGAAGTATTACGATCTCGGGATCGAAGCCCGGGATGAGACCGACGACCAGATCACTGTCGATGCGGCCAATGCCATCATCAAATATGGCGTTGGCGTGAAATGCGCCACCATCACCCCGGATGAAGAGCGGGTTAAGGAATTTGGCCTGAAACGCATGTATCGTTCCCCCAACGGCACGATCCGTAATATTCTGGGCGGCACTGTTTTCCGTGAGCCCATTATCTGCACAAATGTTCCCCGGCTAGTCCCGGGCTGGACCGATCCGATCGTGATTGGCCGTCATGCCTTTGGTGATCAGTACCGCGCGACGGACATGGTTGTAAAAGGCCCCGGCAAGCTCACCATGAAATTTGAGCCAGCCGATGGCAGCGAAGTACAGGAATTTGAAGTTTTCGACTTCCCCTCCGGCGGTGTCGCCATGAGCATGTATAACCTTGACGATTCCATTCGCGGTTTCGCACGCGCCTGCATGAATTATGGCCTAAACCGTGGGTGGCCAGTTTACCTCTCCACCAAAAACACGATCATGAAAGCCTATGACGGGCGTTTCAAGGATCTGTTCGAAGAGGTCTTCAATAATGAGTTCAAGGCTAAATTCGACGAGCTGGGCCTGACTTACGAGCATCGCCTGATCGACGACATGGTCGCCTGCGCAATGAAATGGTCCGGTAAATATGTCTGGGCCTGTAAAAACTATGACGGCGATGTGCAATCCGATACCGTGGCGCAGGGATTTGGCTCCCTCGGCCTGATGACTTCGGTCCTGATGACGCCAGATGGCGACACAGTTGAAGCCGAAGCCGCCCATGGCACCGTGACCCGCCATTACCGGATGCATCAGCGGGGCGAGGAAACCTCGACCAATCCGATTGCCTCCATTTTCGCCTGGACTCGCGGCCTGATGCATCGCGCCAAGCTCGATGGCAATGAAGAACTGAAGAAGTTTGCCGAGTCCCTTGAAAAGGTTTGTATTTCCACCGTTGAAGGCGGTGAAATGACGAAAGATCTCGCGCTTCTGGTCGTCCCGGATCAGCCTTGGCTCACCACCAACCAGTTCCTGGACGCGCTCGATTCAAACCTGCAAAAAGAAATGGCCTGACCCGAGGTCATATTTACAGCCCTTAAAGAAAAAGCCGACCCATCCGGGTCGGCTTTTTTACCGCTGCTTATCTCCCGGCGTTAATCATCTGCTGCCATGGCGTCCTGTTCGGCCCCGCTATCCGGACCGCCTTGCATGATCTCTGAAATAACCCCCGCATTAGCGAGAATTTTCTGCTCAATCTCTTTCGCCATCTCGGGATTTTCTTTCAGGAAGCTTTTTGCCTGCTCCCGTCCCTGCCCAATCCTCTGACTGTCATAAGAATACCAAGAGCCAGATTTTTCCACGATCTCCGCCTTAACGCCAAGATCGAGAATTTCCCCGGTCTTCGAAATTCCTTCTCCATACATGATGTCGAACTCAATCACCTTGAACGGCGGCGCGACCTTGTTCTTGACAACCTTGACCCGAGTCTGGTTTCCAACAACCTCGTCCTTCGCCTTGATCTGACCGATCCGGCGAATATCCAGCCGCACTGACGCATAGAATTTCAGCGCATTTCCGCCGGACGTGGTTTCCGGACTACCGAACATCACTCCGATCTTCATGCGAATCTGGTTAATGAAAATTACCATGCAATTGGAACGCGATTTGGAACCGGTCAATTTGCGCAAGGCCAGACTCATCAGCCGGGCCTGAAGTCCGACATGAGTATCGCCCATTTCCCCTTCCAGCTCGGCCTGAGGCACCAGCGCGGCCACACTGTCGACCACCAGCACGTCAATCGCACCAGAGCGCACCAACGTGTCGGTAATCTCGAGAGACTGCTCCCCCGTATACGGCTGGGAAATCAACAGCTCATCAACATCCACACCAAGCTTGCGCGCATATACTGGGTCCAGCGCATGCTCCACATCAATAAAAGCACATGATCCGCCCTGCTTTTGCGCTTCCGCCACCACCTGCAAGGCCAGCGTTGTATTACCGGAGCGTT
>CALEMG010000407.1 GCA_937910835.1 uncultured Alphaproteobacteria bacterium
TTCTTCCGGGGTCGCGTGGCGGCGGTGGCACGGCTCATGTCAATTCCCATGTAATATCAACAGGATATCACCATATCAAAATAGTTGTTGGTCAACAACAAATTTAATGATATGTCTTCGGAAAATAAAAATACGGGGATGTCCAATGATCACAGTGACAAAAAATGATGCGCCCTGCGGCGCGCGGATTGAGGGAGTGGACCTATCGACGCCCCTCGAAAAGGACGATGTGGCCGCCATCCGGAAGGCGTGGATGGATCATCATGTGCTCGTCTTTCCAAACCAGAAGCTGGAGAATGACGATCTTGTCCGCTTCGCCGAATATCTCGGACCGATTGGCGACGATCCCTTCTTAAAGCCCATCGATGGACATGAAAGAATTGCCGCCATCCATCGCCTCGCCGATGAGACGGGGCGGATCTTCGCCGACAATTGGCATTCGGACTGGAGCTTTATGACAGTGCCGCCCTCGGGCACGATGCTCTATGGCGTCATCATTCCCCCAGAGGGAGGGGATACGTTTTTCTCCAACCAGCATCTTGCCTGGGAGGCGATGCCGGCGGAGATGAAGGCGCGCTTTGAAAAGCTGACCGCCATTCATTCGGCCGGCGGGGCCTATTCCCGCGAGGGTGCTTATTCCGAGAAAAATTTCAAGGGCGCGATGCGTTTTAACATCTCTGATGAGGCGAACAAGACTGAGCCGCATCCGGTCATCCGCGCCCATCCCGAAAACGGCCGGATGGGCATTTTCGGTGGAAGCTATCTGGTCGATCTCGACGGGATGGATCATGAGCGCGCGAAGGAACTGCTGAAAGAGCTGGTTATCTGGCAGGATCGCGACGAATTTGTCTACCGCCATAAATGGGAGCCCAACATGCTTGTCATATGGGACAACCGCTCGGTCCTGCATCGGGCGAGCGGGGGATATGAGGGGCAGGAGCGACGCCTGCATCGCCTGACCATCGCGGATAACCCCGCATACTATTAACGGACCGATGTAACGGGGGCGGGGGAACATGATGTGATCCCCTCCCTTGCAAATAGTAATTTTCATCCGCCGAACTTGGCGTTGCTTTTGTCATGCGGTAATATGTACCGGGTTTTCCTATCGTATTACGGAGGTGGAAAGATGGGTAATTTAGCAAATGTGGGAATATTCTTTGCCGGGCTTGGTGTGTTACTTCTCAGCTGCGGCTATTGCTGGAAAATTTCTCTCCAGAGCAAGGAAATGAAAAAGAAAGACCTGATTTAAAACTCTCCATTGTTACGAGATCTGTCGGCTTTGCGGTTACCCGGGGCAAGCAGGAAAAATCAGGGCCAGAGCGGGGTAAGCTGGTCCGAAAAAGGATACAACGGGATAAATTGGCTTGCTGTGGACGAGAGGGGTCATCCCGCAGGATTTCCTTCATTTACAGTACGACAGATTGAAAATTTGTATATACAGTTGGGACGTCCTATCAGTTCCACCTTAAGTTCTCCAAATGCGCCAACCAAAGATTCTCACGACAATTCAGTCCTATAGCTGGTCCCTTTTTGCCTCCGACCTGCTTGCCGGTGCGACCGTTGCCATGGTTGCCCTGCCGCTCAGCCTCGCCATTGCGATTGCGTCCGGTGCGGATCCGGCCAAGGGCATCGTGACCGCTATCGTTGCGGGCTTCCTGATCTCATTGCTGGGCGGGAGCCGGGTGCAGATTGGCGGTCCGACAGGCGCCTTTATCGTCGTGGTTTTCGGTGTGATTGCTGAACATGGTTATGATGGCCTTGTCTTGGCAACCTTCATGGCGGGCATTATTCTGCTTATTGCAGGCTATTTTCGCGCAGGAAACCTGATTGCTTTCGTGCCCGAGGCGGTGGTGAACGGCTTTACCATTGGTATCGGCATCATTATCGCCACAAGCCAGTTGAAGGACTTTCTGGGTCTCACCGTTGATATGGTTCCCGCTGACTTTCTGGAGAAAATCCCCGTCCTCTGGGAAGCCCGCGAGACGTTTAGCGTGTCGGCATTTACCATTGCGCTTGTCACGCTTGTTCTGATTGTCGTCCTTCGCCGAATTGCCCCCCGTTTTCCCGGCCTGATTGTTGCCGTTGGCGTGGGCTCGGCACTGGTTGTGTTTATGGCTTTGCCCGTGGATACGCTCGACTCCCGCTTCGGGGAACTGCCAAGTCAGTTACCATGGCCGCAGATGCCGGACTTCTCCCCGGCGCGGATTATTGAGTTGCTTCCCTCCGCTTTTGTCATCGCATTCCTGGCGGCGGTTGAATCGCTTCTCTCGGCCATGGTCGCCGACAAGATGATAGAAGGCCATCACAGACCGAATGCCGAACTCTCCGCCCAGGGCGCAGCCAATATCGCTTCGGCGCTGTTTACGGGCCTTCCGGCGACGGGGGCGATCGCGAGGACGGCAACCAACGTCAAGGCGGGTGGGAAAACGCCGGTGGCGGGGATTGTCCACGCTATCGTCATTCTGCTGGTGATGCTTCTTGCGGCGCCGCTTGCGGGCTATCTCGCCATGCCGGCCCTTGCCGCCCTTCTCGTCGTGACCGCCTGGAACATGACCGAGCCGCATAAATGGGGGGAGTATTTGCGCGGGCGGAAAAGTGACATCTTCCTTTTGTTTCTAACCCTTATCCTGACGGTCATCGTCGATTTGACGGTGGCCATCGGTGTCGGCGTTTCAGTCGGCATTGCCCTGCGTCTGAGCCGCCGCAAGTCCGTTAAAAGCGATTGGTCACCACCTGACAGGTGAAATGCCGCAAAATCTATCAATTGGGTTGCCGTGGGCGGGCGGGGGCGCTATAAGGCGCGGAAATATTCCTTTGTTCTCTACATTTAAAGTGAGTGACCCAATGGCTCTTGAACGTACTTTCTCCATCATCAAACCCGATGCGACCCGCCGCAACCTGACCGGCAAGATCAACGCCAAGCTGGAAGAAGCGGGCCTCAAGATTGTTGCGCAGAAGCGCATCCGCATGACCCGCGAAAATGCGGAAACTTTCTACAGCGTTCACAAGGAGCGCCCGTTTTTTGGGGAGCTTTGTGATTTCATGGTTTCCGGCCCGGTTATCGTGCAGGTTCTGGAAGGGGAAAACGCCATCATGAAGAACCGCGAAGTCATGGGCG
>CALEMG010000408.1 GCA_937910835.1 uncultured Alphaproteobacteria bacterium
TGTCGTTCTCTATCCTGGTGCCTCGAAGGAGTGTCTGCAAAAGCTGCGCGCAAAAATGACAGCAGAGAAAGTCGATGGCTTTATCGTCCCACTCAATGATGAGTTTCATGGGGAGGCCGCCCCCGCCGCCGCCGAGCGTCTGAAATGGCTAACCGGGTATACGGGTTCGGCAGGTTTTGCAGCAATCTTGAAGGACACGGCGGCAATCTTTGTCGATGGCCGCTATACCCTTCAGGTACAGAATGAGGTTGATACCACTCTCTTTACGCCCCGCCATATCAGCGAAGAACCGATGAGCGCCTGGCTCTCGGAGAATATGCGTGCGGGCGAGACACTCGCCGTCGATCCATGGCTGCATACGGAAAATAGTATGTCGGCGTTGAAAAAGGTAACGGCGGGCATCGGGGTCAAGCTGAAATCCGTAACCGAAAACCTGATTGACTGGGTATGGGAAGATCGCCCCCTGCCCCCTCTCGCGCTTGTCCAACCGCAGGAGAAACGCTTCTCCGGGGAGAGTTCTGCCAGCAAGCGTAACCGTATCGCGGCCAAGCTTGCGGAGAAGAAAATCGATGCCGTTGTTCATACGTTACCGGATGTTATCGCGTGGTTACTCAACATCCGTGGCGCGGATCTTCCCTGCACCCCCTTCGCGCTTGGATTTGCGATCACCCATCAGGATGCCACCGACTATCTGTTCATGGATGAGGTAAAATTCGCCCCAACCATACGGGAGCATCTTGGGAATATGGTGCGAGTGCATCCTCCAGCGGAATTTGAACAAGCCCTGCGAGCCCTATCCGGGCATAAGGTGCAGATCGATCCAGCGGTCACGAGCCAGTATATTGTCGATCAGCTAATCACGGCGAAGGCGGATATCGCCCGTGCAGAAGACGTCTGTCTGTTACTGAAAGCGACGAAGAACACGGTGGAGGTAGACGGATCACGGCGCGCGCATATCCGCGATGGCGCTGCCGTTGCGAAATTTCTGCACTGGCTTTCCGTTAATGGACCAGCTGGCACCGTCGATGAGCTGTCAGCGGAAGCCAAGCTCCGCTCCTTTCGGGAGATTGGGGAGAATTTTCGCGACCTTAGCTTTAATACCATCTCAGGCGCCGGGCCAAACGGCGCCATTGTCCATTACCGGGCAAGCGAGGCATCGAACCGGCCACTCGAACCGGGCTCGCTCTATCTTGTGGACAGCGGCGCGCAGTATCTTGACGGCACGACTGATATAACCCGGACCATTGCGATAGGGGAGCCAAGCGCCGAGATGCGCGACCGCTTCACCTTGGTACTGAAAGGGCATATCGCACTCGCGACGGCGATCTTTCCGAAGGGGGCGACGGGCAGTCAGCTCGACACCCTCGCTCGTGCGCCCCTCTGGTCCGCGGGGCTTGATTATGACCATGGCACTGGTCATGGCGTGGGCAGCTATCTGTCCGTCCATGAAGGACCGCAGCGAATATCAAAGGCACCAAGCACTGTCGCGCTTGTGCCGGGCATGATTATTTCCAACGAACCCGGTTACTATAAAACCGGAGCCTATGGGATCAGGATCGAGAATCTGGTGACGGTCCGGGAGGCAACACCGCCGGAAGGCGCGGAACGGGAGACATATGGATTCGAAACATTGACCTTTGCACCAATCGACAAAGCCCTCATTGAGAAAAGCTTGCTAACAGACGGTGAAATCGACTGGCTGAATAGCTATCATTCTAAGGTCCGGGAAAAGCTTGAACCCCAGATTGAGGGAGAGGCCGCAGAATGGCTCCTCCAGGCGACAGCACCGCTATAATGCCAGAAACCTTTTAACTGCCGATCAAATCTAGCCATTCCTGCTCGGTTAGGACGGTGACGCCCAGATCTGTTGCCTTCTTGAGCTTCGACCCGGCATTTGCACCGGCGACAAGATAGTCCGTCTTGGCCGAGATCGACCCGCTGACCTTGGCACCGAGACCTTCTGCTTTCGCCTTCATCTCCTGCCTGCTCATCAATTCGAGGGTGCCAGTAAATACAACGGTTTTACCGGCAACGGCGCTGTCTTGCGCCGGTGGTTCAAAATCGATGACAGTAATCTCGCTCAACAGGTCATCGAGCATGCCCTGGTTTCGCTCTTCATGAAAAAATTCTGTCACCGCGTCGGCGACCGCAGCGCCAATTCCATCAATATTCAATAGCTCGCTATAGGCCTCCCCGGATGCTTCCCCCATTTCGCTGAGCCGCTCTCGCAAACTCGCGAAACTCAGGTAATTCTTAGCCAGCAGTCGCGCATTCCCCTGCCCGATATGGCGGATTCCCAATGCATAGATAAAGCGGTCCAGCGATATTTCTCGCCGGTCATCGATTGCACCGAACAGATTTCGCGTCGCTTTCTCCCCGAACCCTTCGCGGTTCTTGATCCGTTGTAGATTTCCGGGAGCCATATCCCGCTTCTCCAGCGTGAAGATATCGGCAGGACTACGGATCAGACCGTCTTCATAAAAAGTTTCAATCAGCTTCGCGCCAAGCCCCTCAATATCGAACGCATTACGGGAGACAAAATGCTTGAGCCGTTCAACGGCCTGGGCACGGCAAATCAGGCCGCCGGTACAGCGACGGACGGCGTCTTCCTTGCCTGTGCTTTCGTTTATTTCCTTAACGGCATGACTACCGCAGATCGGGCATGTTGTCGGAAAAACAAATGCCGCGCTATCATCGAGACGTTTACTGAGAACAACTTCAACGACTTGGGGAATCACATCTCCTGCGCGCTGAATAATCACTGTATCGCCTTTACGAACATCCTTACGCTTGATTTCATCCTCATTATGAAGCGTTGCGTTGGAGACGACGACTCCGCCGACCGTCACCGGAAGAAGCCGCGCAACAGGCGTGAGTGCCCCGGTTCGGCCAACCTGAATTTCGATGTCTTCTATGATGGTGGTGGCCTGCTCCGCCGGGAACTTATGAGCAATCGCCCAGCGCGGGCTGCGGCTGACAAAGCCAAGGCGTTCCTGCCAGTCCAGCCGGTTGACCTTGAAGACCACACCATCGATATCATAGTCCAGCGTCGCGCGAAGTTCCTCTATTTTACGGTATGCGTCGATCGCCTCTTCCATGTTTGCGCAGACTTTGGAAAGCGGATTGACGGAAAACCCCCAGTCCTTAAATGCGGCGAGGACTTCAGATTGTGTCGCACCGGGAAGATCGCTCACCTCCC
>CALEMG010000409.1 GCA_937910835.1 uncultured Alphaproteobacteria bacterium
AAGGCAAGGAAGACAATGCTAACCATGTAATAATAGGAAACAATCTCAAGCGTTCCCGTTATAGGTGCATTGAATAGAAGTTTCATGGCAATATCACTGCCGACATGAACCATCATGAGTATTAGAAAAGCACTGCACAAAACCACCAGAGCTCTGGTTATTCCGACAACAATACCTTCCGCGCGGTTAAAGACCAGATTCGTTTCTGACATGGCTATTTGCCTTCCTGTTTGCGGGGCCCCTCTCAATCAAGGAGATTGTGTAGAAGCAACTTCCAGTTAGTCCCGATTTCATCGAAATACTTCTCGTCCTTGCGAATAATGGTTTGAGCGCCCATCCCGCGCATCAAACACAAGGTTGTATTAAGCAATATCCGCACCTGGTCAGGTGACTTCCGTTTGTTTTCAAAGAACTGCAGCCAGATTTCATTAAGTGAGTCATGAAAGTTCAGACTGACCGGGATAATCGCTTCACATAGTTTTTCATCGGTACGTGCGCTTGATAGAAAATCCATCGTAATCATAAACAGGCGGCCCGAAAAACGGGACCAGAGATAGTCGACAAAATCATCAATCGTCTGCTGGCCTTCGGCATAGGCAACGGCCCGCTTTCGGATATCAGCAATTTCGTCTTCCAAAAGTTTTTCAAATGCCGAAGCAATTAAAATTTCCTTCGCCGGATAATGATGGAGCATAGCTCCCCTCGATACACCGGCTCGTTTGACAATTTCAGTTGTCGACGCTTTGTTGAACCCATATTCATAAATACAATCGAGCGTCGCTGTTAAAATCCGCTCTCGCATGCGGGCTGATCGTTTCACGTGTTTATTAGGTTTGCCCTGAGCGTCCATGACTGTCTTCTCCAACTAAAGTTCTTTGCGAGATAGATAGGTATCATGAATATTTAGCGAAAAGAAACCCACTGAAATTCCGATGAAAAAGGACGGAGAAAGGTGGGAGGAAAGCCTTCCTCCGTCCAAAAGCAACTAATTGACGCCATATGTATTTGGATCAAGTTTATCGTACAGATTAGCCTTGATGATGGCTTCGATAGCTGCTGAATCTTTACGATCTATATTTTCGAATAGCTTTTCCCATTTCTTAACGGTCTTATCGAATTGGCCTAGTAATGCTTCGGGATCTTCCAAGCCGTATTTTTCCTTACCAGTCTTGTAGACTTCCACAAGATTTGTATCCGCAAAGGACTGGATAGAGTTTTTCATATCTTCACTTGGCTGATAGACACTCACGCCATGGCTCGCCGCTTCAGTAAGTGCTGCATCGACGGATGCGTTATAACCAACATACAAGTCGGCCATTGCCTTTGCATTCGCATCAAAGAAAATTTTGCGCTCTGCTGGTTTGAGCTCTTTCCAGAAATCCTGGTTATACGCCCACATAGGACCGGAATAATAAATGCCAAGTGGCGCCATAGTTGTGTGCTTGGAAACATCCCACAAGCTGCGGGATTTCAAGTCAGATGCGACATTGACGGCACAATCCAGAATCCCTTTTTCAATACCTTGGTACATTTCGCTTGAGGGAACGTTCACCGGAACGGCACCAATGGATTCGACCCAGCGTGACATAGCCGCCCCTGCCGTCCGAAGGCGTTTTCCCTTTAAGTCTTCAACAGTTTTCATCGGCGCGTTACACATCAGGTTATATGGCGGTGTGCTATATCCACCGCCATAGATAACACCCGCTTTTTTCCACTGTTCCAAGGCTTCCGGATTTGTCATATTGAAATCTGAAGCGGCAGCAATCATGACCAACGGGTCAGAGTAGTTCAAACCCATTTCCTGCAGAGCGTTGGAGATCGGCAGCTCGGCGGGGGTATATGTCCCGGCATGATAGCCAACCTGAGTAATACCATCGCGCACACCGGACATACCAGAGCGTGGGGGCAACAACACAGTCCCCGTAAACACATTGGCTTTCAATTCACCATTAGACATTTTGTCAACGGTCTTCGCCCACTCAACATACCCGTATTTTCCAAGCGGATGCTGATCAGGGAAAAAGATATTAGCATTAAATTCTTTTGCCAATGCTGGTTGACTAACCGCCATTACACCTGCAGCCAAAATGGCTGCAATCCCTGATTGTCCTGGATACTTCATCTTTTTTCCTTTCGTGGTTAAAATGCCTTCATTGTTTCAATTGCGAAGAAGCACAATTTTAGATTGAATACCTAGATCACGTTCTTGAAAATTTCCCCATCCTTCGCAACAAATTTCAAATAACGGTCCGGATCCTGTAAAACGCCGAGATCCCGCAGCGGATCTCCCTCCAGCGCCAGAATATCTGCGCGGGCGCCGGGGATGAGTTCCCCGATTTCTCCTTCCATTTGAAAAAGTTCCGCCGCTGTCAGCGTTGCGGACCGAATAACTTCTGCAGGTGTCTGGAACCGGCTTCGAATTTTGAATTCCAGAAGTTGATGGCGGTGCATGGGGCCCAGAAGATCTGTTCCAAACACCATCTTAACCCCGCGAGAATGGGCATGGGCATGGGTTTTGTATCCGGCTTCAACGACCTCGGATACCTTGTCACACATGGCCTGAGATAAGCCGCCCGCAACCCCCTCTGTCCCGAGCACTTCATGGGTTGACATGGTCGGGACAAGGAACGCCTCTTTTTCCAGCATCAAGTCAATAGTGCTGTCATCAATCAAGTTGCCATGCTCAATGGATCGCACGCCACACTCAAGAGCACGATTAGCCGCACGGGCCGTATAGACATGGGCTGCAACATATGTTTGTGCGGCTTCGGCTTCTTCCACTGCAGCCTTCAATTCAGAGAGAGAAAATTGGGTATTCCCGATCCGATCTGTAGGTGATGAAACCCCTCCAGATGCCATAACCTTGATGAAATGAGCTCCCTTGCGCAGTTCATTTCGACAGGCGCGGCGAACCTCCGAAACTCCATCAACAACTACTCCCAAACCGGCACAACAGGTGCAGCCTTCCCAGTTTTCACCGGCTTCACGCATATCTCCGTGACCGCCGGTTTGCGAGATCGCATGGCCGCAGAATAAAACACGCGGACCAATGAGATATCCTTCGTTTATGGATTGGGCGATCCCGAAATCTGCGCCGCCACAATCACGAACCGTTGTAAAACCGCGCGATAACATCCCAGAAAGGATTTGACCCGCACGGGCCGCCACATACATTTGCGACCATTTCATAAGATCAGGAAAACTGGCTGTTGCTGCGACCACATGAACATGGGCATCGCAAAGACCCGGCATAACCGTCAGCCCGGAAAGATCAAGTGCGGTCGCTCCTTCCGTCACTGGACCTTTTGAAATTTCCTGAATAATACCGTCGTTGATATAGATATTCCGCGCACCAACACAGATGCCCGATCGGACATCCAGCAGACTGGCATTTTTGAGGGTCAGGGATTTCAGACTGTCAGCCATATTATACGTACCTATTTTTATTATCTGCGAATGAATTATTTTGCATGCAAAGAGGCGTCAGGCAGGCAGCTAGAACGCTGGCATCCCTGATATTCCCTTCGTGATAATGTCCAGAAACATGCGTGAGATTGATGGTGCCGAATGTTACGCCGGCAACGCACATGGGGATATTGAGAGCGGACTCTAGTCCGAGACCAATAATGGTCTCATGATCCGGATACGCCCAGCGGACAGCTTCCACATCCTTACCAAGAAAAGGTTTGCCTTGCTTGATCTGTATTGATGAGCACCAGATGT
>CALEMG010000410.1 GCA_937910835.1 uncultured Alphaproteobacteria bacterium
GATGTAGAGTTTCTTCAAGTGAGTTGGAAAATCCCGGCACTATTCTTTCTCCATCGTACATTGTAAGGGGTGTTGATTTTCGCGCGCATAATCAATGACCTGCGCAACCTTGGTCTCGGCGATCTCATACGGAAACACACCGCAATTGCCGACGCCTTTCTGATGAACATGCAACATCACCTGGACAGCGGTTTGCTCATCCATATTGAAGAACTTCTGGAGCACAAAGACAACGAACTCCATCGGGGTGTAATCATCGTTCAACAACAACACACGCCAAAGAGACGGTTTTTTGGTTTTAGGCTTTGTCTTGGTGACTAGGCCTGTCCCCGTACCCCGGTCGTCTTCGTCTTTTTTATCGTTGCCGCTCATCTTCATTTTTACCCAACCAGATATGATAATATTCTTTCGCTCCATCTTGCTACGCCAGTCTGGCTTAACTATAACCCCGCGCCCACTTATTTAAGTATATATCTTATCAGGAAATTCAAAAAATATTATTACCGAAGGCAAAATTTTATAAATAAAGTGACCAACTTTCGTTTGGGCACGAAAAAAGGCCCGGAAGAATCCGGGCCTTTTCAAGACGCTTGAAATGTCAGCTGGCGTTAAGCCGGCTTCGAAAACATATCAAGGCTGGCTGCATACTGTGCGCCAAATGGCTCAACAACTGATTTCGCAGCTTCCGCAATGAGAGAGTTCAGCTTGCCTACTTCAGACATGTAGCTCTGCATGGATGTGCGAGCGAATTCAGTCTGGATTTCGACAGCCTTGGCAACATCTTCTGTTTCAGCAATTGTTTTCGTTACGTTGAAAACTTCCTGCAGCTGACCTGTACCGAAGTCGATCATTTCCGCGCCGATTTTTTCGCTTTTCTCAACGGCTGCGTTGCTTGCCTTTACGAAAGCCTCTGAGCTGTTCTTGTCATAGAACTGCGAACCTTCAAGAGACTTGATAGCTTTTTCAAAACCGGTTTTACCTTCGGCAATTGCCTTTTCGTAATTGGTCTTGAATGTTTCGGTGTTGGACTTGAATGCTTTTTCAGCAGCTTCAGTTCCATTAATAAAGGCTTCCTGAAGCGATTTGCGGCCGGTTGCGACCATATCTTCAATTTCCTTCGTAACGACAGCCGGGTCAACGGTTGCGTTTGTCGTTGCTTTCTTCGTCATTGACTTAACCTTTCTGATTAGCGTCTCTAAATTTCATTTGCTGCACTGCAACAATGTGACTTGTATATAATAGGGTGCTGATAAATGTCAATGATTTTTTTGTGCAGCGCAACAAAAGAGGGTAGATTTCATAATTTATTGATTTTAATATATTATTTTGAATAACGCACAGTCAACCGTCGCGAGAAATCGCGAATGCAATAAAAATTTCGCAACTAAATCACGCCCAAACGGGGCTGTTCAAAGGTCTAAACCATTATCGCCGATCTGCATCGTGAAGTATGTGCTGTCCCGCCCGCCATTGTAATATCGCGATGACCGGCCGAAAACGACAGGCACATAAGGCTCCTGAAATGGAACGCCGGTTTTATCTCCTTTCGAGAGAACCTCACGAAAGGGCAGCTTGGCAACATCGGCGTTTTCATCGGTCCAGGCATAATATTTAAAGTTCCCGTCGCGGCACACCATGGCAATCCAGTAGAACTCATCCGAATGGAGGATCTGCCCTTTAATCGCTGGCTGCTCGAAGCCGGATTTAATCAGCGCCTGCTCTATGGCGACTAGATCTTTAAGGCTGATAACCTCCTTGCTTTCATGGGTAGCCGCAGGACCGGAGCCGCCTACCCCCAGCAGCCAATCCACGCTGATGCCGCCACGGAACGCGCGCGTTGTCTGGGTTGCCATATCGGACGTCGTGACCTGCAGGATATCATAGGTGCGCACCTGCTCGTCATAAATGGCGTTATAGATCATCCGATAGCGGGCGTTGCGCCCGGGCGCACAGTTGGCGCGGATATCATCCCCATTGGCATAGGAAAACCACTGAAAAGGCCGGAAGATCGGGTTATTCGTTCCACCATCCGCCGTACAAGCGGTCAGAAGAACAGACAGGCACATAATCCGTAGACTTGAGGATATGACGTTCATCGACCCTCTCCGTTCGATTAAATTTACTAAGCTTACCAGATATTAACCATCCGCCTATAAGATAAAAAGGACAAATCACGAAAATGCGATAACTTACAGACATCAAGAGGATAAGTTATTTTGTTGAGATACAGAGATAAAAAATTATCGGGTTTTTGATGGACATGATTCGCCGAATTTTTTACACTCCTCTAGGAGCGGGGAATTCCGCGCGTAATCGTATTCGTAATAATAGTATAATAGGTAAGCCGTTGGTACAGGGTTCGACAAGAGCAACGTTAGGTGCCAGTCCGGAAAAATTCCGGGTAAGTATGCTTGCCATGCCGACGGGACGGATGATGGTTCACCTTGTCGGCGCTCTTTTGCTTCTCCTGACAGTGATGATGGCGATGCCGGGTGCCGTGGAGGCCCGATATGCCGCCGTTGGCATGGACAGCCGCACCGGCGAGGTGCGCTATTCGCGCAATGCAGATGACCGGCTATACCCTGCGTCCCTTACCAAAATCATGACCCTTTATATGACCTTCGATGCGCTCCAGCGCGGCAAGCTCCGGCTTGATCAGAAGCTTCCGGTCTCTGCCCGCGCAGCCGGCCAGGCGCCAACAAAGCTGGGGCTCAAGAAGGGCGACCGGATCAAGGTGCGCGACGCGATGTTCGGTCTGATTACAAAGTCGGCGAATGACGCCGCAACGGTTCTCGCCGAGAGCATGGCCAAAACTGAAGCCGCCTTTGCCCGCGACATGACGGAGAAAGCCAAAAGGCTCGGCATGAGACGGACGAGCTTTCGCAACGCCAGCGGCCTTCCCAATCGGCGACAGAAAAGCACGGCACGCGACATGGCCATTCTCGGCGCAGCCCTGATCCATGATTTCCCGCAATATTATCACTTCATGTCGCTTGAGAAATTTGACTATAAAGGCAAGGCTTTCAAGAACCACAATAATCTTTTGAAGAAATATAAGGGTGCGGACGGCATCAAGACTGGCTATATCCGCGCGTCCGGATTTAATCTGGTCGCCTCCGCCAAGCGCGGATCCAACCGGCTAGTCGGCGTTGTCTTCGGTGGGCGCACCGCGAAAAGCCGCGATATCCATATGGCGGCACTCCTCGATAAGGGGTTCGGTCGGATCGAACAAATTCACCCGACCGTCGTTCCGCTACCGATTGACAAGCCGCTGCAGATTGCACTCGGCGCATCTCACAGTGGACCTGCAGAAATCAAGGTTGCCTCGGCGACAACAACTCCCCTGCCCGCCGTAAAAAAGCCCGCCACGAGCTATTCACATATTCGCCCCGTCAACGCGGTCAAGAGCGCCAGCACAAGCACAAAAACTTCCGCCTTTAAGGTGGAACCGATGGAGAAAACTGACTGGGCCATCCAGATTGGCGCCTACAGTCTGATGACCACGGCCCGCGATCAGGTTTATAAAGCCGCCGCCCAGACCGGTGGCCTTCTGGAGGGACGGCGTGTCAATATTGAAAAGGCCATCTCAAACGGCAAACCCTTCTATCGGGCGCAACTGATCGGATTCGAAGAAGCGGAAGCCCGCGCGGCCTGCAGCAGCCTTGCAGAGCGGCGCTTCTCCTGTTTTGTTGTGGCGCCGGATTTAAGACTGCCGAACTATAT
>CALEMG010000411.1 GCA_937910835.1 uncultured Alphaproteobacteria bacterium
CGATGAGGCGACGTCCGCTCTCGATTCCCATACGGAGAAGGAAATACAGGCGAGCCTTGCCGAAGTTTCCAAAAACCGCACGACGCTGGTGATTGCCCATCGTCTTTCCACAGTCGTGGAGGTGGACGAAATCATCGTTCTTGAAAACGGCAGTATCCAGGAACGCGGGCGCCATCAGGAACTGCTCGCGATGGATGGCAAATACGCCGCCATGTGGCAACGGCAGCAGGAAGCCGCGAGCTATCAAGAGAAACTTGAGCAGGTCATGGATTAAGCGATACTATTGCTCTGCTGTTTCGGAAAAACATCTTTTTGTTCTTTTTGACGAAGACATGCGGTATGACCTAGTTTGAGTAACGGGTCGTATGCCGAAGGGAAGAAAACATGGATACGCTAAAATCAGTACTGGTGCCGATAAATCAGGAAGGCCACCGGTTTATCGCCATATTTGCCGCGGTAACCGTCGCCCTTTTCTTGTTTACCTGGCCGCTACTCGGCTGGATCGGTGTGATCTTGACGCTTTGGTGCGTCTATTTCTTCCGTGACCCCGACCGTCATGTGCCGACCCGCGACGGTCTGATCGTCAGCCCCGCCGATGGGGTCGTCCAGATGATTGAGCGAGCCGTCCCGCCGGAAGAACTCGGTATGGGGTCGGATGCACGCCTTCGCATCAGCGTTTTTCTCAATGTTTTCAATGTACACGTTAATCGCATTCCGCTCGGGGGCACCATCATTCGCCAGGTTTATCGCCCCGGCAAGTTCCTGAATGCCGCCCTCGACAAGGCATCGGAGGAGAATGAGCGTCATGCGGTTCATTTGCGCGACAAGGATGGGAATGACATTGTGTTCGTGCAGATTGCGGGCCTCGTGGCGCGGCGGATTGTCTGCTATCTCACTGACAATCAGGAAGTGCGAACCGGAGAGCGGTTCGGCCTTATCCGTTTCGGCAGCCGCACGGATATCTATCTTCCGGATGGGGTAGAGCCACTCGTTGGGGTCGGCCAGTCGATGGTCGGCGGCGAGACGATTATTGCTGATCTGAAGGCCAAGAACGAAGCGCCCATGGCGCTGGAGGTTCGCTGAATGCCCACCCAACAGCGCCGCCGCCTGCGGTTTATGCCGCTTAACTCCTTGATCCCGAATATGCTTACCATGCTATCGCTCTGCGCTGGCCTCACGTCTGTGCGGTTTTCACTGGATGAGAAATGGGAGTTGGCGGTTGTCGCGATTTTGGCGGCAGGTGTGCTGGACGGACTGGACGGACGGATGGCGCGGCTGCTGAATAGTTCGTCGAAATTTGGTGCAGAACTTGATTCCCTGTCTGATTTCGTCAGCTTCGGTGTCGCCCCCGGGCTTGTATTGTTTCTCTGGACGCTGGAAAGCGGCCTTGGAGGCGTCGGTTGGATCATCGCGCTTATTTTTACAGTATCTTGCGCGCTTCGCCTGGCGCGGTTCAATTCCATGCTGGGCGAGAAGCAGCCTGCTTGGGCCAGCCGTTACTTCACCGGCATTGCCGCGCCGGCAGGGGCGTCTATTTCACTTTTGTTCATGGTGATGAATTTTTATACGGAGAGCGATTTCTTCCGCTCTGCTATCTTAAATGCCGCATGGATGTTGTTCATGGCCTTTATGATGGCGAGCCGTATTCCGACTTTTTCAATCAAACGTATTCGCATCGCCCGGCGCTTTATTATGCCGGTTCTACTATTAGTTGGTGGACTGGCGGCGGTGCTCGCGAGTTATCCGTGGCAGTTACTGTCCCTGATCGCAATTGTTTATATGGCGACCATCCCCTTTTCCATCCTCAGCCACCGTCGGCTGCAGGATCAGGAAACCCGTAAAAGCACCGGCTCGGAAAATTCCGACAAAAATGATGGCGAGCCGGATGAGGATGAAGAGGAAAAGGCTTGAGAAATCTCAAGCCTTTCCGGTTTCACACATATAAAAGATGGCCAAGAAGGGACCTATGACGGCCTATTCCGCAGGTTCGGGATGAGCATTCTTTAGCGCCTTCTTCGCGGCCTTTTTCTCACGGCGTCGTTCTAGAAAACTACTGACATTCGCCCCCAGCATTAGCAGAGACGGCGTCATTATCAGGGTGAGGAGTGTCGCAAAGGTAAGGCCGAACGCCACTGCCGTCGAGAGCTGTACCCACCATTGAGAGGAGGGCGCACCCGTCACAACCTCGCGAGAGACAAAATCAATATTGATCTGCAACGTCATGGGCAGTAGGCCGAAGATTGTCGTGACGGTCGTCAGCATCACCGGGCGTAGACGCTGGGCGCCTGTTCTCAGAACCGCTTCCATTGCCTCCATTCCCTGCTTACGTAAATGCGCATAAGTATCGATCAGAACGATATTGTTGTTCACCACGATCCCGGCAAGCGCAA
>CALEMG010000412.1 GCA_937910835.1 uncultured Alphaproteobacteria bacterium
TTTAAAGACCTGAAATGTGTGTGAACGGGGAATGCAATAACATACTGATCACACACATTTCAGGTCTTTAAAGGCGTCGTGGGTGCTCAGATAAACTTTCCCGGGTTCTAAGTGATGCAGAAAATCTGAATTCTTGAGCTTGTCCATTACAGGCCCTTTCACTTCAGCTAGATTGAACGTAACGCCCGCACTCCGTAGGTCGGCGACAAGTGTCTCCAGAGACTCAAGAGCGCTGCCGTCGATGGCGTTAATTGCGCTGCAGATAAAGACGATATCCTTAACCAAGGGCTGTTCCGCGACAGCAGACAGGAGATAATTCTCAAAATACCGCGCATTCGCAAAAAATAGGCTTTCATCGACTCGGATAGCCAGCACATGTGGACAAGTGCCTACTTTGTGCCGGTTTATGTTCCGAAAGTGCTCACTTTGCCCAACACGTCCGACGACGGCTATATGTGGTCGACTGCTACGCCACAGATAAAGAGAAATTGATATGAGCATGCCCGCGACAATTCCAGCTTCAATTCCCTCAGCAATCACGACGGCAAAGGTGACAAGCCAGGATATAGCGTCGCTTTTACTGTAGGCCCAGTTTACTCTCAAGGCTTTAAAGTCAACAAGTCCCAGAACAGATACAACTATAATAGCCGCCAGGACGGCCTGCGGCAGATGATAAAAGAAGGGTGTAAAAAACAGCACGGAAAGAGCAATTATAAGCGCTGTGATTATTGCTGCCATTTGGGTGTTGGCGCCAGCTGAATAGTTTACCACAGATCTGCTAAAGCCACCGCAAACCGGACTGCCACCGGTAAACGCGGTCCCTATGTTAGCGGCTCCGAGTCCGAAAAGTTCCTGATTAACATCTATTTTTTGGCGGCGTTTGCTCGCAAGGGCTTGCGCAATAGCAATGCTTTCAACGAAGCTGACGAGTGCGATCAGCGCGGCGGAAGAGGCTAATTTTTGCCAAATGGCCAGATCAAATTCCGGTATCGTGAGCGAAGGTAGGCCGGACGGTATGGCGCCAACAACAGCAAGTCCGGCTGTTTGGTTTAGCAATAGGCCTGCTGAGGCGACCGTCATAATAATGACGACTAACATCGGGCCCGCCTTTACAAGGCCATTGACAATACCCGCACTCAATTTCAGTCGACTAAGCAATAACTGCAATGGCTGGCGCAGCAATAGAAGGAGTACGATACTTGTCAAACCAATCAAAATTGTCGTGGGGTTCATATCGCGGGTATGTTGCAACAGATACATAAGTGTTTCATCAATTCGTGCGCCACTTGGAATACTTAGTCCGAAAAGATGCTTGATTTGGCTAAAAGCGATGACAATGGCCGCCGCGCTGGTGAACCCGGACATGACGGGGTGACTCAGGAAGTTGGCTACAAAGCCTAATTTGGCGATGCCCATCAAAGTGAGAATTATCCCGATCAAAAGTGATAGGATCAGAGCAGACGCGATATATTCTGGAGATCCAGGGGTTGCCAAAGCACCGAGCGCGCTGGCCACCATCAACGAAGCGACGGCAACCGGCCCTACGGCCAAAAAGCGGCTGCTACCAAAAATGGCATAGAGGATGGGCGGGGCAATACTGGCATAAAGGCCAATTTCTGGCGGGAGTCCTGCTAAAATAGAATAGGCCATCGCCTGAGGCACCAGCAGTATCGCAGTGATGATTCCTGCGGTCAAATCCCCGGAAAATAACGAGAGGCGGTATTCCGACATCCATTTATAGGATGGGAGATGCTTAACGATAGCTAGAGGCTTCATACTGGGTGGCATCCTTAAAGCAGTTTCTTACGCCGTACCTGTCTTTACAATGTTCTGACCAAGAATAGCTTCGATGGTATCGCGATTGACGGTTTCATCTGCCTCTAGTCTAATTATAAGTTGTTCAATCTGGGCCCGGTGCTTGATTATGATTTCCCGTCCCCGATCTTCTGCTTCTCGCAGAAGTTTCGATACAGCCTCGTCAACCTTGCTTGACATGTCTTCGCTAAAGCGGCGGGGCTGGGCTATTTCTCTCCCGAGGAACGGATGCTCTTCGCTCTGGCGTACATCGATTGGGCCAATGTCTTCGGACATTCCCCACCTAGACACCATGGCTCGGGCAAGTTGAGTGGCGGTTTTGATGTCGTCATCTGCCCCTGAACTGACACTCCCCAAAAAGATTTTCTCAGCGCATCGGCCGGCCAAGGAAACGGCCAGGCGATCATGTAAGTATTCTTCTGACAAAGTGTTGCGTTCTTCTGTTGGCAGCAAATGGGTTCCGCCCAAAGATCGACCGCGCGGAATTATGGTAACTTTGTATAGTGGATCAGCGTTGGGTAAAAAGTTGGCAACGGCCGTATGGCCTGCTTCATGTACGGCTAGGCGATGATGTTCATCTGGTTGAATGGCGAGAGTGCGGACCGTTCCCATAATAATTTTGTCTCTCATTTCATCAAAATGATGCATGGAAACTTCGCTCGTGCCATCCCGCGCGGCTGCGATGGCCGCCTCGTTTACCAGATTCTTGAGATCAGCTCCGGAAAAGCCAGGGCAGCTAGCCGCAACCGTATTCAGGTCCACGTCTTTGGCTATGGGCACATTGCGGGTATGCACTTCCAGAATAGCTTTACGGGCAGCTTTATCCGGGAGTTCAAGTGTAACATGACGATCAAATCGACCAGGGCGAAGCAGGGCAGGGTCCAATACATCCGGTCTATTGGTTGCCGCCAGTACAATTACGGTTTCATGGCCGGTAAATCCGTCCATTTCGGACAAAATCTGGTTCAGAGTTTGCTCCCGCTCGTCATTTCCGCCGCCAAGGCCGGTGCCGCGAACTCGTCCGACGGCATCCAGCTCGTCAATAAAGATGATGCTGGGCGCTCGCTTTTTTGCCTCATCAAACATTTTGCGAACACGGGAGGCGCCAACACCAACAAACATTTCGATAAATTCTGAAGCGGATATATTAAAAAAGTTGACACCAGCCTCTCCTGCGAGCGCTCGCGCGAGCAAGGTTTTACCTGTCCCGGGAGGCCCGACAAGAAGGACACCATGAGGTGTTTCAGCGCCGAGGTTCTCATAGGTTTTGGGATGCTTCAGGAAATCAACTAATTCGGCAACCTCCTGTTTTGCAGATTCCTGACCCGCGACATCATCAAAGGTCACCCGACGGCCGGCTTTTTCCTCCTGTTTTGCAGAACCAACAAGAAAATCTCCTGAATTTCGGCCACCAAACCGATCCATCAGGTTGCCTTGCATGCGCCGCATGATAAAGAAATATATACCAATGAATATAATCCAAGGCAGGAGGGACAGCAGCCAGCTGTTCCCACTTTCTGATGGTAAATTCCAGATTACGACATCATGTTGATTGAGCAGCGGTATTAACTCGGTGTCACCGCCTGCAGGAAGAATTGTGGAAACAACATTCGTCGCTGCACTCTTATCACCAAAAGCCATAGCTTTCTTAAGCTCAGCTTTCGCATCCTCCCCTTCTAGGACGACCTCTTTTACCGATCCGTCGGAAATCAACTGCTTGAATTCACTATAGGCGATCGTTGTTTTAGATGATTGATTGGTTAGCTGGGTCGACATCAGGATCATTAACGCAAACACCGCTATAGAAACAATCCAGATCCAACTGGGTACCTTATTCATGAACATCTCCGGTCCGCCGACTTATGGATTGTTGGATTGTATCAGGCGCCGCTTATGTGATCAAACGGCATAGCATCAAAACAATGGAAGGATATTTCGATCAACAAAACTAATAAATCATGGAGAAATCAGAGGTGCATTGATTTAACTCAAGGTTCGAAATTTCGAGAGGGTATCTGAATTGTCGGATACGGTGGCGGCAGGGGTTGGGCGACAGCCATACAGGTAGGCACCAGATCGACCGTGGCATTGATTGGAACCTCATAGAGAGAACCCGGCTCGTGACGATGGGGCTCAGCGGTTCCCATGCGACGCTTTACACCTGAAATACATAGGTGCCGGGCGCATTGGCCAGCGGTTTGTACAGCAGCTCATCTGATCCCATAGGAGGAGGGAGGATCATATCACCAGAGTGCGCGGTCAGCCACTCTTGGTGGCCATCACAATACGAGTGATGGCCACCAAGAACCAGATTTAACATCAGTCTAATTCAACCATGTCTCTGGATCGCGGAAACATTCATTGGCATTCCGTGTTGCTTGACGGTAGCGACGGTTGGCATGGCCCGGTTCGGACACAATTCCCGCATTATGTCCGCCACTGGTTAGCAGAAAGGTGACATCCGTATCAGTAAGAAGATTGTATTTATAGACTGATCGCCAAGGCGCGACATGATCCCATTCAGTTCCGACGGCAAAAATTGGCACCCGGATGTCGGATATAGCAACCGGTCGACCATCCACCATGTAA